>CAZRLV010000220.1:0-6359 GCA_964600955.1 uncultured bacterium | reverse complement strand
GTTACCCTTCTGCTTCCGCCTTCCGCTCTTCTCTTATTCTATAGTTCTCTAGTTCCTTCTTTCTTTTCAACCTTTCGTGGTTAACTCTCTTCTCTCCCCCTCATCTTGCCCAGATTCCTTTGTTTTCTTTAATAGCCTGATTCATGACCTTTGAGAAAGCCAGCTTGAGTGTGGGTGAAAATTCTTGAGATGGTGGTAGGACTCCCCAGCCTTTTTTGAGGATCTCAGAGTTGATCAACTTGTTTCCAGTCACGACAAAGGCGTGGTTGTGGCGCAAACCCAGGTCTTTGAAGTTTTTGGGAACATAAATCATGGCCTGGTGCTGTGCATAGGATTGCTTCAGGAGGTCCATTAGATCTTTTCTAAGTTTAGCGTTGATCTCGGGTGAAAAATCTATCAGACCAATGAGTGAAAATTCCTCATGGCGCAGACCGGTGTTAATTCGCAGGGTATTGGCCCCTAGAACTCCCGAAATTCGTCCGGTCTTAAGATGGTAGTTTTTTCGTTTAAACAGAGTGTCATGCGTAGAGGTTACCGTGTATGTGGTGGGTCGTAGGGCCCCGCCCACCATGATGACTCCCTGGGTCTGTTTTTGGTCAGAAAATGAAGTGAAAATGACAAAAATTAAGCAAAAACCAGACAGAAAAGACAATTTCATACAGGAACCTCCCCAGATCTCCCAAGGATATCGGCAGTTTGCTGAAGGGAAGAAAGGCTGTGAGGGCTTTAGGCAGAAGATTGGGCTGCTAGAGCGGAGGCTAGCGCAGGCGGAATCATCATATGGGGGATTGTGGATCTGTCTGACTCCCAGGGCATATTCAGATAAGCCTCACTATTTTCGTTCCCAAAAAGGTAGAGCAGGGGCATATGAATTCTCTGAGCCCAGGAGGCTTCATCGTGAGTTGCGCCGCGATGTTCAAAATAATAGAGATCATCTCCTTGGACATAACCCATACGCTGGAGTAGTTTGTTCATGCGACGCGTATCGGTAACTGGCTGACTCTGGCCCAGAGAGTTAACTCCTTCGCGGGTGCCCATATCCATCCAAATCTTTAGATTCTTCTTTTCACGAAACTTACCCATGAACTCCTTTTCCATATAGTTGTCAGCCCACCAAAGAGAAGGTGAGATGGCTCCAACCAATCCAAAAAAATCACTGAAATCAAAGCCGGCATAAAGAGAGATGAGTCCCCCCAAACTTGAGCCCATAATCCCTGTATTTTCAGGACCTGTGAGGGTGCGAAATTTTTTATTGATGATGGGTGCCAGTTCACGAGTAATGAAATTCAGGTAGTCTTGTCCTTTACCCCCCCCATGATGTTTGGATCGAATAGGAGTGTATTCCTCCATGCGGGCCACAGTATTGTTGATGCCAACAATGATGATTTCATGCATGAGATTTCGATCAATCAACTCTTCGGCGCGTTCATCGACCTCCCATTCCACCCCCATAAATGCAGTCTGGCGGTCAAAAAGGTTATTTCCGTCGTGCATATAAAGTACAGGATAGGAGCGATCAGGCTCTTTGGTATAGGAGGGTGGGAGGTAAACCAGGACATTGCGGTGATTGCCTAGAAATCGTGAGGGGAAGTTACGTAAAACTTCAAAATTACCCACGCGGCTATGAGACTCGGACTCACACTCAAATCCCCCAAAATTATCTACCTGAAAATGATGAACCCTGGATTTTTCAGCCACGATAACGTTATTTTCCACCTCTCCAAAACGTTTTCCTTTTTGTATAGAACCCCAATCTCCAAGGGAGATTTTAAAGGTCAGCTCATGATTTCGAGGCAGTCGAATCTGAGTTTTGTAGCTGCGATCACCAACTTTTTGGAGTTTTCTTTCAAAGCGCTTCCAATCCCCAAGACAAGCGAGATTTCCGATGAGGTAGACACGATCAGGGGTGTAGTCCGGGACTTCAACCATTAAAGTCAGGGTGACATATTCGGCCCGAATCCAAAGATAGCCGACAAAAAACAGAATCAGAGTCAGAAGGTAGAGCATGGAAATAAAGAGAGATGTCCCCGAAGGGGATTAAACCACGAGCCCGCCCCGGGTGTCCAATGGAACTCTCCCCTTGACATCCCTGCCCCGCTCTGACAGGATCAAATTTATCATGAACGAAATTCTCGCCTTTAATAGCCCAGCCCTACAGATTTTTGCCGTACCTCAAGCGCAGGATAATTACGCCTGGGTGATTCATGATGTTGGCAGGCAAAAAGCAGCACTGGTCGATGGGGTTGAATCGGGGTCAGTTTTGAAGTTGGCCCAGGAAAGAGGCTTTGTTTTTGACGCCATTTTCAATACTCACCACCACGCGGACCATGTGGGTGCCAATCAGGGGCTGGTGGAGTTTTTTAAAGAGGCTGGAAGTGATGTCACGGTTTATGGCGGGACCTATGATAGTTCACGTAAGCGGATTCCGTTGCAAAATCGTGTGGTTAAGGATGGAGATACCATTGACTGGGGCTTGTTCTCTATAAAGGTTCTTGAAATTCCGGGTCATACCCTGGGCCATTTAGGTTATTTACTTGAAGATCATTTTTTCTGCGGAGATACGGTTTTTATGGCCGGATGTGGGAGGTTATTTGAGGGTAGCCCGGAGCAAATGTATACCAGCATTCACTATAAAATAGCTGAACTTCCCCCGCATACCCGACTTTATCCGGCCCATGAATACTCTCTTGCCAATATGCGTTTTGCTCTGTTTTTGAGTGAAAATTCAGAAAACAGGCAGAGAATGAAAGACCTGGAAGCTCGTCTTGAGAAGTCCGGGATCACTCTCCCGACCACAGTTGAGGAGGAGTGGGATTTCAATCCTTTTTTTCGCGTGGCCACGGAGCAATACAGACAGAATCTGGACTCGCTCTCTGCTCAGGAAAAAAATGATCCGATTTTGGCCTTTGCAAGGATTCGCTCGCTCAAGGATGGATTTCGGGGGTAGTTTTGGAGATCTATCGTTACGGTGCGGAGGTTTTGCGTGGTAGTTCGCGTCAGGTTGATGGAATTTCTGATGAAATTCTGGATCTGGTGGATGAAATGATCGAAACCATGATCCTGGCTCCTGGGATCGGGCTTGCGGCTCCACAAGTGGGGCGGGATCTGAGGCTGTTCGTAATGAATGTGGAAGAAAACGAGTTTGTAAAAGTTATCAATCCACGCATTTTGAAGACCAGTGGACTTGCGACCTTCAATGAGGGCTGCTTATCATTTCCTCAACTTTTTGCTGATGTTGTACGCCCCGAGTGGGTATCTGTTGAGTACGTCAATGATGAAGGTGAAACTGTTACAGCAGAGCGTGATGGCCTCTGGGCGCGTTGTTTTATGCATGAATTTGATCATTTGGAGGGCAAACTTTTCATTGATCATCTATCTCACAAACAGTTAAAGCTGCTCAAGGGCGCTCTCAAGGAGATCGAGAGTGCAGGCTTGAGGCAGAATTCGTCTTGAAAGACAGGTTTCGACAAAAAACCAAGCTCTCACGCAGATTTCGCGTCTTTTTTCTGATCTCTGCATTTGTCCCCTTTCTCTTCTTGGGGCGTATGGCCTATGACGCCTATGTTCAGGGTCTAGCGCTAAAAAGACGGGAGGTTTTTACCCATCAGGAAAAGCTGGCTCAATCCCTTGAGAGAATTTATGCAGAGTATGTGGCTCAACTCAGGGAACTCGGAATCAATTTTGGCCAGGAAAAGGTTCTGCAGTCTTTGTCTGGGGGTCGCAACACCCGCCTCTGGTTTAATCTGCGCAGGGGATTTTTTAAAAACAGCAGCAGGGAGCAGACCAGTGTTTTAATGCGTGCATATTTTCGTCAGCAGAAGGCCTGGAAGACAAAAATTTGGAAGGCTTTAAAGCTTGATCCAACCCAGTATAACGACTGGAAGTCCCCTATAAAATGCCAGATATTTGTCTGGGAACAGGCAATTCTTGACCCTGATTATTCCACCTCAAATTATGACCCGAGTTCTTATAAGCCGGGCGTTTTGCATTATGAAGATCTTAGACCAGCAGGTTTTGATGACAGGAATAAGCCGGTTAATCAGATTTACCGTGAAAGGGACTTCTACCATTTTATAAAACATTTTCCTTGTCATCCAGTTTTTGTGCCGCGTGAATTACTGATGGGGCAAATTTGGAACTCTCTATATGGAATTGTGCGCGACATGATGGTGATCACACTTTTGGGAAGAGACTGGTTTGATGGGGGTGATCTGGCTGGGTTAGAGGCCGTTACCGGTACAGACTTTGTGGCCAGTCAAAAGAAGTTTATTCCTTTTCATTTTCCAGGGATTTCCCTGGACTTGTTTTGGGATTATCTTCCGGCGAATTTTGACCTGGAGAAATTTCGCAAGAATCAGTCGGATGCCCCCTTGGCCATGTACCTATTTGTATTTGATCACTCTCGATCAAAAAGTCATTTCATGGGGTTGGTTACCGGGAAGGATCGGACTCCGTTTCTAAAGAATATTTCAAGTCAATTGGATGAATTCACAGCTCAGCTTGAAAATGAGAAGATCCGTTTTTCAGTCCTCGATTTTAAGCATTCATCTTTGCAGGGTGCCCCCAATATGGACTTGGTATATCTCCCACAAAAGGGTTATCAGGATTTGACTCAGGTTCCAATGAATCATGAAACTCGATTGGTCCAGCCACAAAAGATTGATCAGTTGACGGGGTTTTTAAACAAAAACACGGGCGGATATGTCTGGGAAGGTCAAGACCTCTTAAAGTTTCTAAAGAAGGCTATTGGTGGCAGAAACTCGAGTCTGCAGTCCGCGCGCTTTGATTCCAAGCCCGATTTAAAAACTGTGCTACGCGCGGCTAACTTGCTCGGTCGTACTCTGACCTTCACCTATTCAAAAAAAAGACTCGATGGAAGCCTGGAAGATTACGTGGCTACAGTTTTCTCCAGCAAGGTTTTTCCCGGTAAAGGGTTTCTCCTGAGTCAGAGCTTGGCGGGGTTTCAGGCTCAGGTTCTAGGGGATCAAATCCTACTCTTGGTTTTGATGCTACTGGCTGCCGGATTTGTCATGTTCATGGGAAATATCTTATCTCGCAAGCTGGTTACCCCCGTTCTTGAGTTGAGTGAGAAGATCACGCGACTGGCATCTGGAAAATATGATGAACAGATCCTTAGCACCCGCCGCGATGAAATTGGGGATCTGGTCTCCGGCTTTAATTCAATGGCTGAGAACATCAGTGAACGGTTGTTTGAGCTGCGCGCTATCGGAACGATCAATCTGCTCATGACTCACGACTACTCCCGCGATGTCATTTTGAAATATATTTTACACCTGCTTTGTATTCGCTACAGTGCTTCCTTCGGGTTTATCGGCTTTTTCGAGGACACCCTATCGAGGCGGCCTGCTGACTACCAGATCTGGGATCGAGCACGACAGGACCAGGATGGTGTTGAGTCCCGGATTGAGTCCTTTCTTGAGCATTTAGATGCTACGCGCAGCCCATTTGAGGTGTTGGAAAATTCTGCATTGTCCTGTTTCTCAGAGACTGAGGATCAAGGCAGGGAAACCTCAGTTTGCGGAGTCTTGGTTCTTGGCGGCCTTCCACAGGATTCTTTTTCTCATTTGAGCGCCATTGGTGGAACACCGGTTATACATTTGTGCGAGCAGGCTAAGACGGTGGTATTAAAAGGCCTACTGGATGAGGTGGAGGCGGATACTCTTAAGGGTCAGCAGGTTCAGGAAGGATTAATGCCTTCAGTAGAGCCTGACACCGATTCAAAGCTTGAGATTGGCAGTTGCTTTAAAGGTGCTCGCGGATTGGCCGGAGACTATTATGACTATCTTGGTTTTGAGGATCAAGCCTATGTGGGTTTTGCTATTGCTGATGTTAGTGGAAAAGGGGTGGGCCCTGCTCTTTTCGGGGCATCTGCCAGGGCTACTTTGAAGATTCTGGCAGAGCAAAGTCCGCAATGTCCGGGTGTGGCTCTCGAGGGTTTAAATGAAAGGCTCTGTGAAACGCAGGATTCAAGTCTTTTCCTGACTATTTTCTACTGTGTTTTTGACTTGAATCGCAACCGGATATTTTATGCCTCGGCGGGACATAACAAAATGCTCCTGGTGCGAAAAGATGGTTCTATTGAGCATCTTAGTGCAAAAGGGGTTCCGGTGGGACTCTTTGCGGGTCGGGACTATGAGTCCAAGACAGATAGTATTGGCCCAGGTGATTCCCTGGTGCTTTACACCGATGGAATTACAGAGCTGGAAAATCCGTCAGGGGAGCTCTTCGGCCTGGAGCGCTTAGAGGAGTTTTGCCAAAGACAAATCTCTGCAAAGTCCGACGACTGGACAGCGTCTCTCTGGCAGGAGCTGGATCAATATCGTGACGGAGTGGCCCTT
>CAZRLV010000219.1:0-6372 GCA_964600955.1 uncultured bacterium | reverse complement strand
AGGGAAACCTGGACTTCGAGTCTCCTCGAGCCGCCCTTACCCATTGATGATGAGTCAGCAATGACTTCTCCTCCCAGGAACAAAAAGCCCGGGCATCTTCCCAACTGATATGCGTCACCGGATAAAACCCAGTGGAATCAACCGCATCATAACCATCATTACCCCAATGAAACGGGGCGCGATGTCCAGTTGCCTGGACAAATTTCGCATACTCAAGGTTTGTAACTGGAAATTTATCGATTTGAAAGGCAGGTACCTCGGGCGATTCATTATTCCCTAAAAAGGTTTTACCTTTTGGAATCTCAATCATCTGATTTAGATCGCTTTCCTGAATCTCAACCCTCTCCAAAAAAGGGATGGGCTGTTTCATTGGTAATTCTGCCTGCTTCGCACCGTCAACAGGGTTTCCTTGTGAAATCTCCTCGGCAAGCGAAGCCAAAGAGTAAGAATCCAAGATATCCTGACCGCCGCTCTCCCGTTTAAACTCAGGGGCTGCCAACAGAACCGGATTTGATGCCTCTTCTCGCGCGGCAAGTTCTATACCGGTTTTAGGCGCAGTGATGAAACCACCTATTTTTTCAGGAACGGGACCCGACAGATAGAGAGCTACAGATGCCGCAGCCGCCAATCCATAAGCCGAGAAATTACGCCTGAAATGGTGTGAAATTCGATCCATTGCCCTCAGTTTGGGAAGATCAATGTCCAGGCTCAGGTCCTCGTCCTTGTAAAGCCTCTGCTGGAATTTATCCCAACCATCCCCTGGAGGCTCAATCTCACGAATGACATACCCCTCCTGAAGTTCTTTCTCCATCAAAACAGCCTCGTTGAAAATTGAAGAACAGTTTTCACAAGCCTCTAGATGCCTGCCATAAACCTCTCGTTCTGATGGTTCAAGCTCGCCGTCCAAGTAGGCGTATACGTCTCTTTGAAAATCATCGCAAGTTTTCACGATTTAACCTCACTTAATTAGGGAAGAAAGGCTTTGAGCCTAAACCCCTAACACCCTTTCCCCCTATTTAGTACTCTTCTCAGGGGAAAAGTTTTCGCCTTGAAATAGTTTTTTGAATTTTTTCTTGAAATTCTGACGAGCCCTGAATAACCGCCCCTTCACCACAGTGACGCTTTCGCCTACAATTTCAGAGATTTCCTGGTAAGAATGCCCCAGTACAGGACCTAAAAGCATGACCTGTTTTTGTTCCTCTGGAAGAGAGTTAATTACGCTAACAACCGTAGAATGATACTCCTTGCGCAAAATAGAGTCTGTGGGAGAAGCCACGCTTGTAAGTGACGAAACTTCATCCAGATCATCAAGGGAATGAAATCGAATCCGTGAATGCTTCTTGATGACAATACTACAGGTATTAAAAGTCACCCGATAAAGCCAAGTATAGAAGCTGGAACGAAAGCCAAATCGCTCCAAACTTTTGTACACCTGCAGAAAGGTCTCCTGGGCCCCTTCCTCGGCAAGAGCCCGATCTAGATTACAGAACCTCAGGCAGAGGTTAAATACTTTTTTGTAGTAGCGATTGAAGAGAACCTCAAAAACCTGTTTATTGCCAGACACGAACTCACTAACCAGTTGTTCGTCGGTCTTTTCGGTCATAGATGGGTTGGACTTGATCTCAGATTAAGAGTCCTCATCCGGTTCTTCTTCCTTGTCGTCTTCGTCTGAGACCTCAAATCCAAACTGGTGCAAACGCTCACTGACAACTTCCTGGACCACCTGATTGTATTTCTTGAGAATCTCATCCTCAGAGACAATATTTTTGTCATAAAGAACCTGAAGAAGGGTTCTGAAATTGACTTCGTTCGTAAATACCTGACGGATATTTGTATCTACATCGTTGATTACCTTTTCCACCAAATCGAGTTCTTCCTCAATTTCTTCTAGCTCTTTTTCCTTTTTTTTGCGGGAAAACAGGGCTATTTTGGTTTTATTTTCGTCAGCCATATTGCCTACTTTCCGAGACGCTCAACCCATCTTTGCAAAAATTCTCTGCCTCCCGAGCGTCGGATTCCTTCCTCATCGACCAGATTAAAGCGTAAATCGATCCCCCGGTTTTCCTCTGTATTTCTAGCATCATAGCCAACAGGAATAGTCTCTAGTACAAACCGTCCAGGAGAAAAATATGCTCCCTTGGCCCTACCCTTTAAAGAGCCAGACCGAACCTCGATTCCTACGCTACGATACGCTGCATCCTTTCTCTCATCGGGACTTACGTATCTTATTCTAACATCACTTTTTAGATTTCTCGCTATAGAGGTGTACAAATCTTCAAGCTGCCTAACACTTGGAGCGTAAAAAAAGGATCCTTTTGAGAGGCGCGAGAAGTCCATTAGCTCCTCTCGATTAATACGCTTTCCAAGTCCTATTGTGAGAATTGGGATTTTTTTGTTCACTACGTGACTTATAGCTTCAACTGCTGAGTGTGCTGACTGTACATTCGTATTTTGCCGGTTTTGATCCATCCCATCTGAAAGAAGAATAATGGCGGTTTTCTTCTGAGCCGGTAAACTGTCTGCAGCTTTAACAATCGCATCATACAAGGCTGTAGGGCCGTAGCCTTTAAGTTTTTTCAGAGATCTCACCAAAGCGAGTTTGTCCGTAGTACCCGCTTGCAAGGTTTTTACTCGATCGGAAAAAGATATGACAGTGGCTCGATCCTTCCTTCCAAGCAGACCAATAAACTTGGACACCGCGTGAACCAAGGGCGAAATCTGATGATGCATGGATCCAGAATCATCAAGGACAAGAGCCAACTCCAGAGGATCGTTGGAAATTTCCATGTCATAATCGGAAATGGACTTACCTGATTCAAATATTTTGATATTTTTTCGCTTTAGAGAGTCCAGGGCTCTGCCTGTTTGATCCGAGACAGTAATCTCCAGTTCAAGGTCGGGAAAAGCCTGGGGGGCAATACGATGAATCACAACTCGAAGATCCTGATTCAAGGAAAGAGGATCGGTAATACTCAGACCTGATCCAGCAAAAGCAGGGAAAAGCAACGAGAAAAAAAGAAAGGCTGTGAGGCTGAGGGCTGTAAGGCCTTGAGGTAAGAGAAGATGGATCCCCCGATCAAGTCGGAGGATGACGGATATGGGAGAAGAATCAATGGGAGCAATAGAAACAATTGAATCTTCTATTTCTCCTGAATTCTGTCTCATGTCTCCTCATCTATTCCTTTAGTCTCTTCCCCCACCCTTTTTGCCAGCGCCACCCATTGGTCCAAAAACATCTCCTCTGCGCGCACATGTAAATCAATACCAGCTTCCCCAAAACCTATTTTTAATTTTTCTTCAGGATAGCAGGATTTGAGAAGTTTAAAACATTTCTTACGTCTTTGGGAGTACCCCAGGCGTATGAGATTAAAAAAGACGGCCTCAAGTTCGCGTGAAAGAGCCGGAACTTTGCGCTCCATGCTGATTAGCATGGAATCTACCGCTGGAGCTGGGGTGAAACAACCTCTTTTTACATGTAAAACCGAGCGGACCTTGGCATAGTAACTGCAAAATATAGTCAAGCGGCTGATTTGGCGGCCCCCAGGCGTAGCCAGCAATCGATTTCCTACCTCTTTTTGAACCATACACACCATGAACTTCCAGTGTGAATAATGACCTAAGATCCGTTCAAAAATGGGAGATGTAATATTGTACGGAAGGTTTCCAAAAATTCCGTATCTGCGAGGAAGAAGCTCCAAAACTTTGTCTTCTTCGAGCCCAAGAATGGATAGATGAAGAAGTCTTTGATCCGCACGCGCAAACAAGGGGGTCAGCGCAGGGATTAGATCCCTGTCCACCTCGACTCCAAGAAAAGGAAAATCTCCATTTGAAAGACTTTCTGTGATGGCACCCGTACCACAACCGATCTCCATCCATCCACTAAGATTTAAGCCCTTCAAGTGGTTTCGAATTTTATCCAAAATTCCTGGATCATGAAGAAAGTTTTGCCCCAGATGCTTCTTGGCCTTAACGGTACCTTTAGACATCATTCCGGTCTGGGGCGAGTTTCTTCAAGTGAATTCCAAAAGGGCTGAGATAAACGGGAATGAATCGATCTTGAGCCCACTGTATAATAAAAACTCACCTGCCCCTTTTCAGGTCTGGAAGGATCTTTTAGTACCCGGAATTTTAAACGTACAAATGGCTTTACTCCAAGGACAATCATGCGAAACCCCACGGATTCAAACAACTGAGTATCAACCAGCCTTCCCCTTTCGCCATAGGTTCCTGTCAGGCGTTTTTCAGCTTCATCAAATTTGTAGGTGACTTTACGCGTCAAGGGAGTTACCTCAGTAGACCCTGCATCCATCAACGGGCCTGAAATAAACTTTTCAAATCTCAATTCTTGCGTGTATGACCCATTTATAGAATCGGGAAGTGCGGCTGCCTCACGAATATCATCCTTTATAATCTCCGTCACGATGCGGAGCCTGTGATAAGCCCGAGTTTTACCTGCCCCAGCCTCTGTGCTGCGAATTCCAGAAATATAGAGAAAATACAAGGCCGACAGAACCACCATAAGAATGAGTACAACAACCAAGGTCTCTACAAGTGTAAACCCCTGATTAGAGTCCCGGGTCAGTTTCAGTAACAGTCTCCCGTCATTACTCAATACTCATGATCTTCGGCAGGGTAAAGAACCTTTTCTACATCAGAGATATAGGATTTAACCCCCTGAATCATTACCTGGGATACGTAAGCATAACGCTTGATATGGCGGGGGTTAAAATCATCAACGATTCCCATCATATCGTGAAAAAGCAGGAGCTGGCCATCTACAGACCTCCCGGCACCAATTCCAATGGTAGGAATCTTAAGAGAGCCAGTAATTGACTTGGCCAAAGGTGCCGGTAGAGTTCGCAAAATAATAGATATGCAACCCGCAGACTCAAGCTCCCTGGTAATCTTTCGAATCTCCTCATACTCAGGTTTGACTTTGCCAGGGTTTTCAGAAAAATTTCCCAAGCGTTGGATATCTTCCACCGGCATCCCAACCATTCCCACCACGGGAATCCCAGCCTCTGTGACCGCACGTACCAAAGGTAGAATCTCTCGACCTTCCATCAATACCGCATTCGCCCCTCCTTGCTCTACCAATAGTTTTGAGTTTTTTAGAGCGTCCTCGGGTGTTGAATAGCTGCCAAAAGGCATATCAGCTACAACAAAAGCTCTGCGCACTCCACGAGAAACAATGCGTGTGTGATACATCATCTCGGTGATGGTTACAGATAAATTGTCCTCATGGCCCTGGATAAGCCTTCCAAGGCTATCTCCCACCAGGATCGCATCAACACCATTCCTATCGCAGATCACAGCCGAATGAAAATCATAAGCTGTGAGCATGGAAATTTTTCTCCTTTGGGTCTTCATTTTCTGAAACTGTCGCGCTGAAATTTGATCCATCATGCTCCTCTCGACTAATCTTTCAAATTAAATCCAACTCAGCTCTCGTGCTATACTGTTGCCCCATCGCAAGGTGAAATGCATATTAATCACTAACGAAGGCGAATGCAAGTGATTTTCTACGGATTCTTGACCTTCATATTGTTTCAGACACTGCATTCTGCGCAGACCAAACCCCATCCTTATGACAGTATGACATCAATTAGCGCAACCCTAGATGTCCCGCCTACTATTAAGGAACTAAAGGCTCTAGGAGGAAGACTTCGGACGGCAAGTACTCGCCTGCAGCCGGCTATTTGGGAGGTGTTTTTTTCATCCTGTGTACATCGATTTCACCGAGATCTCTATCTCAGCAGACCTAAACAAGAGCTTGAAGTTCAAGCTAAATTCTACGAAAAATTTAGCAGAACATCACCCTCTTCTCTAGGGTTTTACTATCTCGTTCGATTTTACATCTCCCTTAGAAACAAAGATTTGTTTGTCGCTCAAAATCAGGGGCTACAAGTGATCCAATCGGCCTTTGTGGCTGAGATGTCGCCTCCAGATATGGAGTTTTTTCTTTACTCGTTGAACCAGGTAGCTGCAGAGACAAAGCTCCCCCTTCCTGGCGATGTCAGAATTTCTATAGAGGACTGGTTCAGGCCCCCCCTTTCACAGCTTCTTGAGGCCAGCTATGATTTTTACCTCCTTAAGACGGAAAACCCGCAATGGAAGCTTCAATTGGAAAACCTGGGCAAATCCAGAAAACAGAGAGAGAACCCAACATCTCTCCGTCTTGGATCTATTTGGAGCACCCACGGTTTTCCGGAAGAGTTGCTAGAAACACCTGAAGCCTCAGATGCTAAAGCAAACCGCATGCATAAAAAAGGCCCACCCTCTAAGTTTTATGCTTATCTTTTTGGGAGTTTCGCATGGCTTCAGAAACATGATCCTATGCCCCAAGGTTCTCCAGAAAAAACCGCTCCACTG
>CAZRLV010000218.1:0-6384 GCA_964600955.1 uncultured bacterium | reverse complement strand
GGAGGTGGGGAGAGTCGAACTCCCGTCCAGGTACAGGATTCAAAGAAACCCTCTATAATCATAGCCAGTGGTTGATTTTCGACCGCTACCTGTTCACCGGCGCATTTTGTAACGGTTATACCAACCAACCGGCAAATTCTAATCAATTTGCCAGCACTGTAACAGTTTTACCAGTCAGATGCCAATTTCTAAATGCCGATTGCCCATCCGTAATTAATTTACCAGGGTGTGGTCGATATGTAATCATATAGCTGATAAGTTGTCTTATAATAACTATATTACGAGCAGAATAACAATTTTACGAGGAGACCGCATGGATATAAGCGTTTTGGAATCTCGCCCGGCAGGCTACGCATTTCTGCTTGATATGACGGGACTGACAGGCATGTCCCATTGGCATACCTCGTTTGTATCCTCATCAGGAACTCACAGATCGAAGGTTCAGGATGGAACAATAGAAGACATATATCCTATAAGGTACTGGCCCGGGGAAAAGGTCGGAGACCATCTTGAATTCGCGCTGAAATATGACGGGGTCAATCTGGGCTTACTGGCTCGGACCTTCGAAATGGTTTCTCAGGATGAGCTCACTGAATTCATCAAATCCAAACCTACCGGGAAGTATGCTCGGAGAATCTGGTTCTTCTATGAGTTTCTGACCGGGAAGCAACTGCCTGTCGATGACCTAACCTCCGGCAATTATGTCGATGCATTGGAAGCCAAAGATTATTACACCGTTCAGAACGGAGAAAAATCTTCACGTCACCGCATTGTAAACAACCTTCTTGGCCCCAAATCGTTTTGCCCTGTTGTAAGAAGAACCGAAAAGCTTGCCAAGCTGGATTCAGCCGACTTGCGCAAAAGGTGTGAGGATATGGTCACCGCATATCCACCAGAACTGCTTCGCCGGGCGCTGAGCTACCTCTACCATAAGGAAACAAAGTCATCTTTTGAAATTGAGCACATTAAGCCCAACGCCTCCCGCACTGAAAAATTCATCACATCGTTGGAGCTTGCCGAAAAGGAAGACTTCTGTGAAAAAGACAGGCTGATAGAGCTCCAGAACCGAATCGTCGACCCGCGTTTCAAAGACAGTGACTATCGGGTAAGCCAGAATTATGTCGGCCAAACGGTTGCCTATCAGAAGGAGATCATACATTTCATTTGTCCAAAACCTGATGACCTACAAAGTCTGATGGAGGGATTGATTGATGCCCAAAAGCGGATGAAAGCGGGAAATGTATCTCCGGTCATTCATGCGGCGGCTATCGCCTATGGCTTTGTGTTCCTGCATCCGTTTGAGGATGGAAACGGGCGAATTCATCGGTTTCTGATACATAACATCCTGTCGCTGCAGGAACTGGTACCACGCGGACTGATGTTCCCGGTTTCGGCCGTCATGCTCAAAAATCCGGCGGACTATGATGCATCACTGGAAGCATTTTCGCGGCCATTGCTTCAGCTCATCGATTATCGGTTGGATGACATGGGGCAAATGACCGTCGAGAACGATACCGCATGCTGGTATCAATATATGGATATGACTGCTCAGTCAGAATCCTTGTATGAGTTTGTAACTAAAACAATCGAAGAAGAGCTTGTGGAAGAGCTCAGCTTTCTGGCCAACTATGACAATACCAAGAAGGCGATACAGGACATCATTGATATGCCTGACCGCCTGATCGATTTGTTTATCCAACTGTGCCTGCACAATAACGGCAGCCTTTCTGCAAGGAAAAGATCTGCTCACTTTGACTTCCTGACCGATGAAGAACTGTCAGCTATGGAACAGGCAGTGAAGGACGGATATAACCGACCCAATTAATTAATCACCCGTATGGTATAGAGCTTGGTTCCCTAGCGTTTCTGGCTGATGACGACATCGAATCATTTGCTTACCGTGCGGATATTTAAATATAAAAAAGGCCCACCGAGCACGGTTGACCTTTTTAAATTGGTGGAGGTGGGGAGAGTCGAACTCCCGTCCAGGTACAGGATTCAAAGAAACCCTCTACAATCATAGCCAGCGCTTGATTTTCGACCGCTACCTGTTCACCGGCAAACCAGCAGTGGCTTATCCTCAATGAACTTCATTCCCTTGGGCTGAGGCCATCCCGCAGAAACTACACCGGAAATGTGACGCCGTGAAATCAGCACCGGCACTCTGATTCCTGGCGATGGCACAACGCTTACGCGGCCATTAACATATCATCTTCAGCATTTAAAGCTGTGATAGATTTTTAACGAAGCCCTTCTATCAACTTCGGATTGCAAGTTTAATCTTCACCAGCCTGTCGAAACCAGGCACCCCCGTTTAGTCTATTGTCTCGGCTTCTACTTCGACGGTTTCCTCTTCATCCCAAAGGGTCTTAAAGGGTAAGCCCAGGATGCAATAGAGCAAAATCAGCAGAGGTGCCAGAAACAAAATAGCGTAGGTTATCTTCATCGATATTGGCATAACATCTTAATTCTAACAGATCTCAGAATTTCCCGCTCTTTTCTTGAGAATTGAATTCTCATTCCCGATACCATAGACTAGACAAGTTTTTGTCGATATCCGTATTTATTGTCCTAATTGACCATGAGCCCTAAATTAATTCTGGTACGAGTCCTGGCCGTTATGGCCCTTGTTTTAGGCGTCGGCTGTTCCCACAGGCGTGATTCCGGTACAAAAACCAAGGACGCAGGCGCAGAATTAAGAATCGTGGTGGTCCCATTGGAAAAGGCTGAGGCCGTTCTAGAAGAGGACGCCAGGAATTTTAGTGCCTATCTCACGGGCTTTTTGGCCGCCAATAAGTTTTTCAGAGTGAATACTTCCCGTAATGCCGTGACGGATTTTTCGCGCAAGCTTTTGTTTGAGAATTCGGATGAACTGCGCCGGGCTGCAGACAAGCATCTGGTAGAAGGGGTGGTGACGGGTCGAATCCATGATTTTGAATACGGCTTGAATCGCCGAAATTTTTTCTTGCGGGTGGATGTTTCACTCACGGGCCGTAACACCTATACCGGCGAAACCTTTTTAAATCTGCGAAAAAACGTTGAAAAACGCTTCAGGGTGCGACGGGGTCGTAAGCAGGATTTTTCTGAGTATAACCGTAAGGCTTTGGATGAACTTCTGGGTGATTTTCAGACTGAATTTCTGCATAAGCTCAATACTTTGATCATCGCTCAGAAATCTCGTCACAAAGGGGTGCTGCCTACACGTAGGATTGCTTCTGTATCCGGTTCATTGCATAGCACAGGGGCTGAAGTGATGCAGATTTTGCTCTGGCCCGTTAAGTCAAGCGGAAAACCCCTGGATCTTCCAGTTCCCATTCGTAGGGGGCCGGATTTGGCAGGTGAGCTTGGCAAGTCAACATCACTCTCAAAGTTTCTAGAGCGTTCCAAAAAGAAGAAATATGCCGATCCTAAAGCTCTGGTCTCCAGAGGAAAACTACCTGAGGTTTTGCCTGAAAAAAAGCGGGTTAAGCCAAAATCTACTAGGGTTGAAACCCCAGTTTTGAAAGAGGTAGAGCCCGGTTCTTCCGATTCTGGTTTTAATTTGGCGATTCCAGGTTTTCATCTGGTGTATCCGCGTGAACTGATCGAGTCCAAGAAATATCAAAAGTTTTATTACCTGGTGGAAACTGCCGGGTCCGGTGGCAAATCTGCTGTGGACCTTGAAGATGCAGGCGAAGAGACCCTGATCCTGGAGATTTTTTCTACGGTGGACCGTAAAGCCGTGGGTCGTTTTCTTGAAGACTATTTCAGGGGCCTAAAACCAAACCCTATGGGACAAATGCCCACCGTGTTTGAGCGGGATTATATGGGTAAGTATCAGGTTGGATTCCCCCTTGAGAATCGAGCCTTGATCGCTAGCGGTCATCGTAGCCATCGGGATTCCATTTTAAATGGGGTTTCCACTTTATTTGTGCGCAATGGAGGCGTGTCTGTAGCGCGAATTTTGAAACATTCTTTTAAAAAGGGACTGAATGGAACCAATATAGTCCTCAAGGACTTGAGTAGCAGCTTGAATCGCAAGCTCAAAGCCCCCGGCGTAAGTTCAAGCACAGGTAAAGCCAAACGTCGCGCCAAGCAGGTCGCCAAGAAAAAGCGCCCGGCAACTCCCACAAAAAAGCTAAAAAAACGTGCTCCAGTAAAAACTCGTAAGGCAAAAAAAGCCCGGCGAATCGCCAAGAAATCCAGGGTATCAGCGGCTAAAAAGAGTTCGAAAAGCTCACGGACCAGGCCCCCGGATCATAAAACTCGAAAATATCCAGCCAATGCGGTTTTCTTTTTTGATATGGGGAAGGGATATTACAAGAGTGGAGATTACGACACCGCTTTGCATTATTTTGAGCTGGCCTATCGAAATGGTTACGACATCCCCGAACTGCAAGAGTATCTGGAACGCTCTGAACTCGGTAAAAGAAAATATGGAAAAAGTGGGTTGAGTTCCAATGAAAGCGAGGGTCTACCAGAGTTTCTGGGGCCTGCTCTCGAGTATGAAACCTATGATTATTCAAGACTCGAAAGACAAGCTCGTACACGGGTTCCGTCTGCAAGCGCTCGTCGAACCTCGCGAACTCCTCCTCCACCCCAGCCGGAAAGCTCCCGGCCCAAGCCCAGGGCTCAGTCTGTGCAGGTGCAACCTGTAAAACCCGCACCGACCCGGACTCCCAGGGCTTCAAAGCCGCCAGCCAAATCTTCTAATCTCGAAGAGTTTTACCGCGAGATGCAGAAGATGGAGCAGGACATCGAGCGCTATATGAAGCAAAAAAAAAACTTTCGACGGCAGCGGTAACGGGTGGAAACGTAAGTCTCCTTGAGTTTCTGATTCAGGTGGTTTTTCTATTTTCAGCCACCCTGCTCATCCTTTCTTTCATCAGCACGCAAAAACTGAAATAAAGCCAAATGGTGGTTTGGTCCTTTATGTATTTCTAGAGGGACTCAAACCTCCTCGACAAAAACTATTAATCCTCGTTTGTTTTTGTACGATAAAGGGGATATGTTTCGGTGGCTTGCGAGAATTCTACCTCTTTGTTGCTTACTTGTGGGTTCTACCTGCGCCAAAACTTCGCTTGATATGGATTTGCCCGATGGCCCGTCGAGCCGTATTTCAGGGGGTGTCTTTGCCGCCTATGGTTCCAAAGAGATCAAGCAGGCGTTTCGCAAGGGGTTGGAAGAATTTCTTAAGGTAGGAGATGCCGTTCATGTGCGCTTTTTCCCGACTATGCGCCAGGAAATTCTTTCAGGTCATTTCAGCCATGTTCAGATTCTTTTTAAAAACAGTGCTGTGCAAGGGCTTGAGAATTTAAATATTCGTAGAGGTCGTCTGCTGGTCAGTGATGTTGAATTTGATGTCAATGAGTTGATGAACAAGGGAAAACTAAAAATCAATAAGATTGATAAAGTGCAGTTTTCTCTACGCATTTACGAAAAGGACATCAATGCCTATCTCAATGCCAATCAGGAAAAAATCAATCTGACGTCTCCATCGCTAAAACTTTCCAAAGAAAAAATGATGTTTACGGCCCGGGTGAGAAATCGTTTTTTTAGTGCCCGCGTGAAAACCGAAGGGCGTTTTGAAGTGAATGAGAAGGCCAGGACCGTGGATTTCAAGACGAATTCCGTCAGTCTGAACTCTCTGAGGATTCCCGGATTTGTGGCTTCCACCATTGTCAGTCGCATCAATCCGATTCTTAGCCTGAACCGCTTTCCTCTTATGGAACTAATTCCATTGCAGCTCAAAGATGTTGAAATCGGCAACGGTTACGTCGAGTTCACAGGATCCTGAGCCAGTCTCCTACCTGCTTGCCATCGCTTCAGGTATGATAGGCTCATGATTCGTATTTTGGCATTCCTAATTCTTTTTGGGATTTTCGCTTGCGGAACTTGGTATCTCAGCACGCGCGAAAGCTATAAACTTCAGTCCATCAGGCTTTTGCAGGCAGGAAAACCGGGCCTCGCGTTGCAGGTTTTGAAGACCTGGAAGAAACTGGAACCTCGGGCGGACTTAGTACACCAACTCCTGGGGCGGGCTTATCTGGAGCGGTATTTGGAGGCAGGGGCTAAAACGGATTTGAACCAGGCTGAAAATGCGTTTAAGCAAGCCGATCATCTCTACTCAAGGGACCCCCAGCTTCAATACTCCTGGGCCCAATTATCTAAGATCAAGGCTGGAGTGGAAATCAGTAAAAAGGCTTATAAAGACTATGCTTTGCATATGCATAAAGCCTGCGAACTGGACCCTAAAAACTATTATTACTACTCCATTTATTTTGAAACCCTGATCTCATTTCTCACCGATATGCAGTACTTGCGCGCACCCCTTGAAAAGGAAACCTATCTCAATGAGATCTCGTTTGCGCTAAGAGGTTATTTGAGTTTGAAGGATTATTATCG
>CAZRLV010000217.1:0-6385 GCA_964600955.1 uncultured bacterium | reverse complement strand
TCCCGGTAGGGGCCAATGCATTCATGCAGACTGCGGATAAATTTTCGAGTTACGGTTTCAACTTCTTTTTCAGACATCTCGGTGGGGTTGCAGTTAACTCCCCCCTTGGCTCCCCCATAGGGAATATCCATCAAAGCCGTTTTCCAGGTCATCAGAGAACTCAGAGAGGTGCTGTGTTCCACATCGACAGTGGGGTGATATCTCAAGCCCCCCTTCATGGGGCCGCGTTTCTCATTATGCTGTACCCGGTAGCCCTGAAAAACCTGAATCCCCCCATCTTCCAGTTCAACCGGAATTTGAACCGTAATGACTCGCTGGGGCTGGGACATCATTTCCTGGATATGCTCCCCCAGGTCCATGGTCTGAGCGGCCTTGTTGAAATAATACAATGTTTGATCAAGTATGCTCATAGCGCTCCCAGTATAATCCAATTTTCCATTCTAAGCTTAGCAAAAAAGCATGGGTGTCCATTAAAGGTATCCTATGAATCGATTTTGGCAATGTTGGAAATAGATTCGGCCCAATGCAAAAATAAAAATAGAGATGAAAACAATATAAAAAAACTCACCCCAGTTCCAGGTTCCCTGAGCTAGGACAGCAAAGCGATAGGCTTTGATAAAAGGCACAAAGGGGTTCAACTCATAAATAGCCAGATAGGTTTCAGGTACTTTGGAAAGCGGGTAAACGATGGGGGATAGAAAGAACCAGCCAATCATTAAGATCTGTACCAACTGCACAATATCTCGGTAAAATACGGAAATTGGGGCCAGAAAAAAGTTAATGCCGCAGGTAAAGATAAATTTTACGGGAATAATCAGTCCGACATAAAGCAGATGTTCAAAAGAAATTCCCTGATACTGAGAGACAAATCCCACGAAAAGAAATAAGGCGATTAACTCTTGAACCAGAGCCGATACGGCGATATGTAAGGGAAGAAACCCTAGCGGAAAGCGAATATGCAGGATCATATGTCGATAACCCAGGATGACTTGTGTGCACTTGGTCAAAGACTCCTGAAAGGCAAGCCAGGGGATCATGCCGCAAAATAGGTAGAGTCCAAAATCAATATGAGACCCGCCCTCAACAAAGCGGATTTTAAGGATTACTGAAAACAAAAGAACATACATTCCCATGAGAACCAGGGGATTGAGAATGGCCCATAAGAACCCTAGAGCAGAGCCTACGAAGCGTTCAAAAAAATCTCGGTAAACAAGTTTTTTGAAAAGATTGGGATAGCGATACAGGTCTTCAATGAGCAGAAATTTTAATATACTGGCCATAGACCCGGGGCGATCCAAATGGGGGGAAGCTATTGTTTCCGAATCAAGAGAGGTCCTTCACCAAGGAATCCACTCTCTGGAAGCATTGTATCCTACGGTGGAAAACCTCGTAAAGAAATTCCAGATAAAATCCATTGTTCTGGGTGACCAAACGGCTAGTAAAGTTTTTCAAAATCAACTTAAACCCATGAATCTCTCGATCATTTTGGTAGACGAAACATATTCTTCGCTTGAAGCTCGCAAGTTATTTTTTGAAGCCTTTCCCCCAAGGGGGTGGCGTCGATTAATTCCCTCAGGTATGCAGGTTCCCCCTCGAGATTATGATGATTTCAGCGCGATTATTCTGGCCCGACGTTTCCTGGATCAAGCCGATTCAGGCTTCGGCACGGGTTAAGGCGCTCCAAAAAGCCTGGCCGGAGTCCATCAGGCGCGAGAAAGTACGCTCAATAATCCCAGGTTTTTCACGACCGATATCCGTGATCAGAGTTTCAATATGATCCAGCCGTCGCTCTAGGGCACTGTTGCGCTTTTCCTGAGCGAGTAAAACATTGTTGAGCTGATGCAGTAATTGGGGCTGAACACGAATCATAGCATCATTTTCAAAGGGCCTGGGGGGGGCGGATTGCTCGCTAAGTGCGCAATCGACTGACCCTGGAGATTCTAGAGGCTCTTCTCTTCTGGCATGCTCCAACTCGGTTTGAATTTTCTGCTGGATTTCTGAGGCTTTAAATCCGTCTTTAATGAGGGTTTTTATCATGACAAAGACTTTGACATGCTCACCGGAGAAAATCAGGCTGTTGTAATAGCCGCGTCGTGGCTCTAAGAGCTCCTGGTAGGTTCTGAGATAATTGCGCAAGGTTCTGACGGTGATCCCGGTTAGTTGGGAAACTTCCAGGATGCTGTACTCACGGTCACCGTTGACGCGCCAATAGTTTTTATTTCGAATTTCAAACCATCGCATTGCTACAATACAATTCCAGTCAAAACTTCCAAGTTTATGTTTGGGGTGTCAATGAGTCTGACAGAACTTTCTAAATAGAAAGCCTTTTGTCAATTATAGTGGATCTTAGTTTTCAATACAAGCCGATCGAGGAACCCAAGCCCTAAAACCTGTCGACAATAAGTGCAGGATCTATGCTCTATAACCGGCTTTACTTTCTCTGTAGTTTTCTAATTCTGACCTTATTTTGTCGAGGTCTGGAGGCCCGCCCCTATGGGCAGGGTTTGGCACAGTCTGGCAATGTGGACTTTCAGGCGCATTGGAATACAGAACTTGAAGCCAGGGAGCTGCACCCCTTTGAGGCCAGGCTCAAGGCTGCTCCGCCCCTGCTCCGGGCTCAAGCTGAGACGATTTCGCCTTTGGACTGGGAAAGAAGAGGGTTCGAGTGGAACCTTCTCTATTTCAAAGACCATGGAGCAGATCAGCTTCTGGGGGCGACCTATGCTAATGGAGCCCTGTCCGACTCCTTGAGAATGAATACTCAGGGAGCAGCATTGGAACTCAAGGGACGCTTTCATGCCATTGATTATGACTGGTTTGTATCCGCCCTGGATTTTAGACCTGAAGACCGTCTGGAGGCCCCACAGGCGCCAGCGGGTTACGCACTCAGCTTCGGGGATCGAGTCAGTCAGATCAACGGTTCAAAAAAATTACGGCTCAACCTTCTGCGTTTTGGAAACGAGCGAAAACTCGATGAAACCAAAACCAGTCGATTTACGCTTTTGTCCGGCTTGAGTCATCTCAATTTGAATTGGATGGAACGTCTACGCGGGGTGGACGATCTGGGCTTGAATACATCCGTAAGCACTGTGCTGGCAGGCGATCCGATCCATATTGAGCAAGGAGAAGAAGTTTTGGACCGCGAGGGGCTAGGGGCTTTTTTGGGGCTTCAGTACCGCTCGGTTTTGGACTGGGGACTCAGCTGGGGCTCCAAGGCCAGTTACCATCTTTTGCGCTCACAAAGAAACCACCGTGTTTTGGTTCAGCGTGTGAGCAGTCAAGGGCTTTTGGAAACCCCCCAAAATAGAAGCACCGATGAAACCCAGGTCGAAGGCTTGCTCGATCTAGAATTTGACCTGCATCGCTCGGTGACCGAAAACTACAACTTCACCCTGGGATTTAGGGTTTTACATTTCCTGGAAAAATCCAGGGTCAGCCTAAGTGGAGAAACCCGCGGCCCCCTGGTTTTAAAGGGCGTACAGGCCAGCCTCCAAAGATTTTTCTAAAAAACAGACTTCATTCGCTCTCTCATCGTGGACCCCGATGCACAACCCACTTTTTTCTTTATTCCTCGAATTCCTATGCTGCCTTTGATTCTTGATTAATGTCATCCTCCGGCTTGACCAGGGGATCCATTCAAGAGGTCGAAGGAATCTTCATCTTCATTCTGACTCCTGTCTCCTGACTCCTGAATTCTTCCCTTTCGTCATCCTCCGGCTTGACCAGGGGATCCATTCAAAAGGTCGTAAAAAGTCTTTACTCTTCAATCTCCAAAGGGCCGCGCACTTTAGCAATACAGGTTAGAATCCGCCCTTTTGCCACCTGCTCGGGGCTGAGACAATGATCCTCAGTAGCAAAGTCCACTTGACCTTTGGCGTGCGTCATACAAACCCCGCAAAGCCCCTCACGACAATCAGCGACCATCTTAACCCCCGCCGCCTCAGCACTTTCAAGTAAATACGCCCCATCTGGAATCTCCACCGTCATCCCAGACAAAGAAAAACAAACCGGCCATTTCGATTTCTCCGCACCCATAAAATCAAAATAAGCCCCAAATCCCCCAATAACAACCCAGGCTCTAACCTAGAACCTGAAAAAGGGCTGTGAGGCTGAGCCCCCCCCTCCAAACCTCGTCATCCTGAATCCCCACCGTGCAATCTTCACCCCCCCCAAAAAAACCTTGTCATCCTCTGGCTTGACCAGGGGATCCACTCAAAAGGTCGAAAAAATCTTCATCTTCATTCTGACTCCTGTCTCCTGACTTCTGAATTCTTGCTTTTCGTCATCCTCCGGCTTGACCGGGGGATCCATCTTTGAGGAAATAAAGGTAGCAAAGGAATCAGAGGAATGAAGAAAAAGATAGATTGCGGCTCGGGGGCCACAATGATGAAGAACAGGGGTTGATTCGCGGGTGGCGCCGGTCATGGGGCCCCCGAGGGATTCTGCACGACGTAGGGTTACTGCGCTTTGCTAAGACTTGAACATTGCAAAAGTACATCGCTTGGAAAACCACCGATGTTAGGCCCGCAGCGCGCGGAAGGACACGGGGTGATGTCCGGGGTCAGGACCCGTTGCAATGCGCTTGATCAATGGACTAGCATTTCCTTAAAGATGGATTCCCTGGTCAAGCCGCAATCCATGCCCGTTATTTTAGACACCGATCTGGATTCCATCTTTATTTCCAAACAAAGTTTTATCCCACGGCCAGTTGCATTTCTGCAATTACTGGGAGCTCAAAGATGTCTTCGCGTAATAATCGAGTAGAAAAAAACATGACCTCTACGCTTTCAACATAACCCGTCTTTGGGTTAAGCCTGACGACGATTTCATCGTCTAATTCTTCCGAATCCTGATCAGGGTAGGGTTCACATTTGCTGATATAGAGAATGTCTGCCATCTCGAACTTCGTCGAATTTCGTCTGGTGCCCGAAGAGTTTCCAGCAGGGAATTTTCCATCCGGCTGTTGTTGCATCCATGATCAACATATTATACAAATACACTTTAACTAAATTGGTAAAATTGTTATATTTTTCGTGTGAAAATATCTAAAGAAGAGCTTTTGCCGGTTTTGTCGCAATTTAATCCTTGGTGGAGAGGGGAACGATTCCTAGATTTGCCTCGTTGGCGGCGAGCCGTGTTTCCTGAATTGCTGACTTGGATGTCCGAGCCTCCCACTCATCGGGCGGTGTTATTATCGGGTGCTAGACAAATCGGCAAAACAACCCTATTTTTGCAAACGGTGGAGGCCCTCCTTGATCAAGGGATTGTCCCAGGCAATATTCTTTATGCCACCTTTGATCATCCTCTTTTGAAACTGGCTGGTGTGGAGTTGGTTCTAGAGGCCTGGAGAGAGAGGGAGCCTCAAAATTCAGGCCTGGAGTATCTTTTTTTTGACGAAGCTCAATTTATCCGAGATTGGGGCACTTGGGTCAAACACCAGGTGGATTTCAACAAGAGGCGACGCATTGCTTTTACAGGATCAGTCATGCCCCTGGCAAAGGATAATCAGGAATCAGGCGTGGGACGTTGGCACACCCTTCGACTCACAACTCTAACGTTTCGTGAATATCTTCAACTACAGGAACTGAGCTTTCCAAAACAGTGTGTTCCCAAACTGCCCATGATCAATTCCCTTCGTTCTCTTTTCAAATGGACCCCAACTCAGTTTCACAGGGTGAAAGAAAAAGGGAACCCCTATGTGGGATGCTTCCATGAATATCTCCTGCGAGGTGGGTTCCCAGAATCGGCGAAACAGGAAAATATAGTTAAAATCCAGCGTCTTTTGCGAGAAGATATTATCGACAAAGTCCTAAAGCGGGATATGACCGCCGTATTTGGAGTTCGTAGAGTCCTTGAGCTAGAACAGACCTTTCTATACCTCTGTATGCATGACGGAGGACTGCTCGATATGACGGCTCTGTGTTCAAATTTGGAGGTAAAGCGTCCCACGGCTCAAAACTTTATTGAATTGCTGGAGGCCGCGCATTTGATCTATCGCCTTCCCCCTTACGGTTACGGGAAAAAAATCCTGCGTGCCCGCTTCAAGATTTATCTTGCCGATGCGGCTATAGCTCCTGCGGTAATGCTCAGGGGAAAAGAAATTCTTGAAGACCCAGCAGCTTTAGGCAAAGCCGTTGAAACAGCCGTTTTTAAACATATTTTTGCTCGATATTATGCTCAAAGCATACGGCTCAGTTATTGGCGCGGAACCAAAAACCGAGAGGTGGACCTGATCGCAGAGGTAGGAGATCAAGTCATTCCTTTTGAGGTGAAGTACCGCTCCAACCTAGAAGGATTGAAATTCTTCAAAGGTTTAACCGAGTTTTGTCAGCAAAAAAATGTAACCCACGGCTATGTCGTTACAAGGTCCATGCAAGATTTCTGG
>CAZRLV010000216.1:0-6476 GCA_964600955.1 uncultured bacterium | reverse complement strand
TTTTGGGGCACTAGTGAGTTCTGTTGTAGCGCCTGAAACCTCAGCACCTCTCAATACCATGGGTCCCTGGGCCGTCTGGTCTAAATATGTGCGTTATATCGGGGCTGGAGGTGTGGCTTTTGCCGGAATATTCTCACTTCTTAAAACCCTGCCGGTGATTGTGACCAGCTTTCGTGAAGGGATTGCCGGTATGGGTGCCAAGGGGGAAGGCGAAGTTTTGCGAACCCAGCGGGATCTTCCCATGAAGCTCATTCTCTGGGGGGGGCTCACGCTGGCAATACTTATCGCTGTTTATCTCGTATCCACCGTATTTCAGGCTCATGTTTTTGCTGCTATTGTGGCCGCCATTCTGATTGTGGTTTTCGCATTTTTCTTTGTCACTGTTTCTTCGAGAATTGTGGGTTTGCTTGGCTCATCCTCAAACCCGGTTTCAGGTATGACCATTGCGACTCTTATTCTAACCTGCCTGATCTTTTTTCTCTTCGGTTTGGATAAAATGCCAAACGCTGCCGTCTGTGCTTTGACCGTAGGGGCCTTTGTCTGTATCGCCGCCGCCATCGCCGGAGACACCTCCCAGGATCTTAAAACCGGATTTTTAGTGGGAGCCACTCCCAGACTCCAGCAAATGGGCGAATTCATCGGAGTTTTATCGGCTGGACTGACCATGGGAGCCGTGATGTATCTTCTCAAAGACGACATCATCTCCGGGGTTTTACCAGCTCCTCAAGCCAACCTCATGAAACTGGTTGTGGATGGAGTTATTGGCCAAAGCCTCCCCTGGGGCCTGGTCATCTCAGGTATGTTTGTGGCAGCCGTGGTGGAACTTCTGGGCATCAACTCTCTGGCTTTTGCCGTGGGGCTTTATCTTCCCATGTCCCTGTCCACTCCTATTATGATGGGTGGTTTGATTCGCTGGTGGATTGATCGTTCACCCGCTGGCGAAGAACTGGATCAAAGGCGCGAAGCCGGGGTTTTATATGCATCCGGCTTAATCGCTGGGGCTGCTCTTATTGGGCTTTTGATCACGTTAATGGTGCCTTTAAGGGATGAAGTCTCTTTGGTTGAATCCATGGCTAAAACTCTGAAAAATCCCGGAATTCATTTCTCTATTCCCGCAAGTGCAAGGGCGCGAATCAATGGCAAGGAGGTTGGAGCGTACGCCCCCTCCGACCTATCTGGTTATGCGACCCCTCGGGAGGTCAGAAACTTTGAGATTCAGGTCACTGAAGAAGGCCAGTCTACCTCTCAGAAGCTCAGTCTTAAGAAATGGGACCGCAAGTTCTTAAGCTTGAAGAATGGAGAGCTCCATGTGGAAGGTGAGCGAGAAAACGCTGTTCCCAAAGGCTTAATTGCCTTTTTAATCCTGAGTCTGACATTGATTTATGTGGTACGCAAGAAAGGGGTCTGAGCCTAAAAGCTGCCCGTGAAATAGCGTTTGATGGCTTCGCTGGTGGCTTCCCTTGGGGTATAAAGGCTTTCAAGGTTGTGGTCATGCAGGTATCCATCAGCCGAGTCTTTGTGAGGGAAAAGTACATAAGGATGCTCAAGGTTTCCGTAGTAGGGCATTTCGGAATTCTTCATATGGAGCAGGTAAATTCCCGGTGACATGGTTTCCTCCCTTTCTCACATGTGAAAACTGTCAAGTGCTTCACAAAATCCACATAATAAAATACTAAGAAGATTAACAAAATCGTCAAGACATTTGCTTAACTTATCGGTTTTAAGAAAGAGCAAGTTTAATCAAAAAAGATCAAAAAATATCAAGATTCCTTCTTTAGCCCCTCTCATCCCATTACGGAAAGCGAGGGGTAGATCTCCCAGGGTTATGCTAGGGTGGAAACTGGGGTTAGTTCTGCCTTGATGAATGGAGTGAGTTTATGCGGACAAAACTGAAGGAAGCCATTGATTATGCCCTGCTTTTGGGGGCTGAGTATGCCGACGCGCGTTGGACCCGGTTAACTACAGAATCGATTTCGGTACGAAATTCGGCGGTTCAGGGGGTGGATTCCCACAAAGATTGGGGAATCGGGGTTCGTGTGCTCAAGCGGGGGGAATGGGGATTTGCCGCCAATCCCGATATTGACTCCAAGGAGCGTATGAAGACAGTTGTGGAGCGGGCTGTAAATCTGGCCAAGGCTTCGGCTACGGTTTCCACTTGCCCGGTAAATCTTTCCCCCAAGGAAGTTGTGCAGGTCGAGTGGTCAAGCCCTTATGAAGAAGACCCTTTTGAGGTTTCTCTGGAGGAAAAACTGGACCTTCTACTGGGTGCCTCAAGAGAGATGGATGCAATTGACGGGGTTAGTTTGACCCGAGGGGGACTGGATTTCTACCGTCTTGAAAAAATTTATATGGATTCAGATGGTAGCTGTATTTCTCAGACGGTTTTGCATTCCGGGGGGGGGATTTCAGCCATGTCGCTTTTGGGTGGAGAGGTTCACGAACGTTCTTTTCCCTCAAATTTTCGCGGGAATCACCGTATGGCGGGTTATGAATTCATTCGTGAGCTGAACCTGGGGGCTGAGGCTGAGCGCCTCGGTCGTGAAGCGGTTCAGCTGCATGGCTCCATGCCCTGTCCACAGGAGCGCCTCGATCTAATCCTTGGAGGTTCTCAGCTTGTTTTGCAGGTGCATGAGAGTTGTGGGCATGCCGTGGAATTGGACCGGGTTTTAGGCTATGAGGCAAATTTTGCCGGAACCAGTTTTCTCACCGTAGACAAATGGAAGGACTTCAAATACGGCTCTTCCAAGGTCAATCTCTACCAGGATGGGACAACTCCGCAGGCCATTGGGTCGAGTGCCTATGATGATGAAGGTGTGAAAAGCTGTCGCACTGACCTGGTGAAAGATGGACAGTTTGTGGGGTATTTGAAGTCTCGTGACAGTGCTGAATTTGAAAACGGATTCTCCAACGGGGCCTCACGTTCTCAAGGCTGGAGTCATATCCCTATTGTGCGCATGACGAATGTCCATTTGGCACCGGGGCAAGAAACACTTGAAGAGCTGATTTCTTCCACAAAGAGGGGTCTTTTTTTAACCGACAATAGTTCCTGGTCTATTGATGACAAGCGCTGGAACTTTCAGTTTGGGACTGAGATGGGTTGGCTTATTGAGAATGGCAAAATCAGTAAAATGGTGAAAAATCCAACTTATACCGGAATCACGCCAGAATTTTGGGGGGCCTGTGAGGGAGTCGCCTCTGAGAAGGAATGGAATGTCTGGGGGACTCCCCACTGTGGCAAGGGCCAACCCATGCAGACAATTCGAGTGGGACACGGTGTTTCTTTTGCTAAATTTTCCAATGTACGTGTGGGGGTAAGCTAATGATTAGTGTTGAAAAAGCTCGCAGAATTTTTAGTGAGGCCCAGGCCAAGTCAGACCAGGATCTTCAGGTTTTGCTCAGCGGGGGTAAAAACCAATTGGCACGTATCGGCAAGAATCGTGTCTATCAAAATATGATGGAAAAAGACTATAGCCTCAAGGTTCAGGTTGCCATGGGTAAACGCGTTGGAAACACTAGCTGTAATCGATTTTTTGGCGAAGAAATGGGTGCAGCCGTAAACCAGGCTGAACTCATTGCTTCACATCAGAAGGAAGATCCTTTGTTTATGGGGTTTTTACCTGCGGATGAAGAAGTGATTGATGATCGATTTTATTGCGCAGAAACCATGGGGGCCTGTTTTTCCGAAAAACTCACGGAGCTGGAAGGTATTTTTAAGGACGCTAATCAAAGAAATGTAGAGGTTGCCGGAGCTTTTTCGCACGGGGATGAAATCACGGCGCTAGGCAATTCATCCGGTTTGTTTCGTTACCATATTTCTACAGACTCCAGCTTCACCTTTTCGGTTATGACGCCAGGTGGGGGTACGGGCTGGGCCGAATATCATTCCAACTCCCTCTCTGACATTGAGCCCTCCATGCTCTATGATATTTCCCTAAAAAAGGCTTTGCTTAGTGAAAATCCCAGGGAGATTGACGAGGGGGAATACACGGTTATTCTCGAGCCACCAGCCGTAGAGTCCCTGCTCTTGTTTCTTGGTTATATGGGGCTGGGCGGGATGCCTTGTCGTGAAGGGCGTTCCTATTTCAGTGGAAAAATTGGCCAAGACCTTCTTGGAAAAAACATCACCCTGGTGGATGATGCAGCCAACGCAGATACCTTTGGCTGTCCCTATGATTATGAGGGCGTAAAGCGCCAAAGACTGACTTTGATCGATCAGGGAAAGTTTGTATCACCGGCTCTTGACAGGGTTAGCGCCAGCAAATTAGAGCTGGGCGAGTCTACAGGTCATGCACTGCCCTATCCAAGCCGTACGGGGCCGCTGCCTTTGAATATGACCCTAAAGGGAGGGGACTCTTCGGTGGAGGAAATGATCAAAGGCACTAAAAAGGGGATTCTCGTAACCCGATTTTTTTATGACAATGTTATTGATCCTGGAAAACTAACCCTTACTGGCATGACCCGTGACGGTACTTTCCTGATTGAAGATGGAGAACTCACCACAGGACTGAAAAGCCTGCGTTACAATGATTCCCTGATTCGCGTCTTTAATAGCGTGGCAGCTCTTTCAAAAGATCTGTGGAACCTGAGAAGTTTTGGACGCATGAGTGTTCCCGCGATCAAGGTGGAAGGCTTCCGATTCACCGGAGTGGGGAGCTAGTTACCATAAGAAGGAACTATAGAACTATCGGAACTACAGGAATCATCGGAATGGGGAGAAGAAAAATAGTCTTCATCTTTTGCTTTTGCCTTCCCGATCCTTTCTTATTCTATAGTTCTCTAGTTCCTTCTCCCAATTTTCGTCATCCTACGGCTTGACCGGGGGATCCATCTTTTCTCCTACCTACAAGCCTTTCTTTAACTACGGTTGAGATTTAGATCTCAAGCCGGTCGAGTTGGCGGTATTCTTCGTAGAATTTATCGATATCCTCCTGAAGTTCCACGAAATGACTGGTAAATTCCTTGGGGATCTCCACGAAACCCTGGGCCACAATCGTACCTTCCAAAATTTCAAGCTGGGTTCTGAAATCCTCGAGTTTAAGTATGAGTCCCATCAGCAGGTTTCTAATTTTCGAATGCAGCTTCATTTGCTTTTTCAAGATACTCAGACTTTTCCTCAGTTGGGCTCTGATCTTACGGTCTAGTTTCTGGCCCAGTTTTTCTTCAACCGCTAGCTTTTTGCGCTCAAGTCTTTCTCCCATACCCGGTAATAAGGATTGGTTCAGGGTATAAATATCATTTTCCATTCCCGGGAGTCGTCCTTGAACAAAGCGGTTGATCTCTGCGACCATGCCAGACATGAGGTGGCGCTCAACGGCAGGTAGCTTTTTTACGCTGGTTAATATTTGGCGCTGAATCCGTGAAATTTCACGGGTAATGGGCAGAGACAGCGGTTCTCTTTGGTTTGTGCGGCTAAGCAGATTATTAGAGAGAGCCAGTGCGATTCCGGCGTATCCGAGCGTGATGAGACAGGAAACAAAGGACGGGAAAAGGACGAATAAGGTAAACAGAACCACAAAAGGCACAAACAGGGTGCGCAGCAAGAGCTTCACCATTTGATCCGGGGCCCTGAGTTCCTTCCTGCGTCGATGTGGACTCAGATCCTGATCAAGATAAAAGCGCAGGGAATCATCCCATTCCAATGGCTGGTTCAATCCAGGTTGTGCGGGTGATGTTGCCGGTAGAAGGGGAGACTCCGCCAATTCATAGCAGAGTTCGGATTCTCCAATACGAATCATCTCACCGGGTTCCAAAATAAAAGGCTCCGTCATTTTCTTACTTTGATACCAGGTTCCTGCTCTTGAATTCAGGTCTTGGACCAGCAGGGCTCGGTTTTGATACTGAAGCAAGAGATGATGACGGGAAATCTGATCATCCTGGATGGCGATATGGTTATCGTGAATGCGGCCAATGCGAAGGGTACCGGATTCATCCAGCGTACATTCCTTGCTGAACTGAAGTCCCAATCCTCGAATATGAAAAAGAAGTCGAACGCTCACTACTTACAATTCTAATGGTTTTTTAGCCTCCCTCATAGAGCCGTGAGAATTCTTCAAAAACGCGCGTGGCAGAAATCCCTCTCATACAACTGTGGTGGGAGCAGGTTTTCTTGCGGCAGGGGTAGCATGGAAGGGGGGTTGAGAGGCCGGGGTAGGGCTCTAAATAGGGCTTGGTTTCAATCGGTAGAGCAGAGCCTCCAAAAATTCCAATGCTTGGAATCCTAAATGCCGATCCCAGATGCAGGGCCAGACTATCTCCGGAAACTAAAAACCCTTTATCTGCTCAAGTTACCGGAGAAACATGCTCAGATGTCACTTTATGGAGCATACATGCCAATGTGCAATCCTGGCAGAGTTTAGACGGCCAAAATAAAGCTTAAACTGAATTTTCCCACCAATATAGGGAATATAGGGCAATATAGGGTATGGGGGGGGGGGGGGGGGCGGGCGCGCGGGGGGGCGCCGAGGAGGAGATGAGTT
>CAZRLV010000215.1:0-6515 GCA_964600955.1 uncultured bacterium | reverse complement strand
GAAGAAAGGCTGTAAGGCTGAAGGGGTTTGGGCTTAAAGGTAAGATCGGAAGAAGAAGGTGACATAGGGAGTCAGAACCCAGAATTCAGAATGAAGATGAAGAATTTTTACGACCATTTGTATGGATCCCCCGATCAAGTCGGAGGATGACAATCTTTGTAAAGAAGAATCAATTGAATCCATGGAATAAGAAAGAAATCATCCCCCTCCCTCCATTCCACTGTTCCCGATGTTTCCATTATTTCCATTGATTCTTCTTACCCTCCCCATTTCATTGATCCCATTACTACTATTGTTTCCTCTTATCTCTTCACCTTTTCGTGTTTTTCGTGTTTTTCGTGGTTAAACCTCTTCTATTCATCCGATGATTTCAGAATGAAGTTCAGGTGCTGGGTGTTGCTGGTCATTCTTATTATGGGGCCTGATTTGGGATGCGTCGAGTATTTTCCGGTGCAAAACCGTTGGCTTTTGATTTATCTCAATGCGAAAAGAGACAGTTTTTCCAACGATGGTTTGCAACCCTTTTTTGAACTGCGTAAGGATGAAAAGCTTGTCATTACGGTAAAGGTCAGCCCCCATATCTACGAGGCGGGCCGAGGTTGGCGAAAGCGGGTTGAGGGCTATATGCGCAAATTGAAACCCAGGCTTGTCAAGAGTGTTTACAGCTATGCGTCAGCCGAATTCCTGAGTATCTTCGATCCGAAGTTTGATATGATGTGGCGCGTAGTTTTGGGTGAAAGCCTCTATGGGAGTATGAAAAATGGAAGACTTGAATGGAAGCGTGGAATCTACTGATTTAGATCCACGGCTCTGTCCGCTTTGTGAGCGCAAGGTCGAGGCGGAGCTATACACCTATCATTACAATACTGAATTGCATTTGATCGAACGTATTTTGGATCAATACTATCCCTGGAAGGAAAACCGTGAGAAGGCGCTATGGTTTTATCGCCGATTCATCTTGCGCAAATAAGTCATGGAAGAATTCTTTACAAATCTACATAAGGATCGCGATGTGCAAACCGGGGCTAGCCGCATGGCGGCAAAGCATCGTAGTGAATCCCGCGATGAGGAAACACTCTATTTAGAGCTTTTCTATTCCACATCTCTCTCACATTTAGAAGTCAGGGATCTAAGTCTTGAAAAGGTTCAAACTCTCTTGCATGGTCAGCATGATAATCTTTTGCCGCATGTGACCCGCTATCATTTGGAAGGTCGCTTGAAGCGCCGTGGTGGTCGGGGCCAGTATCTGTTTACGGGGGTATTTTGCAGCAAAACAGACGATGAAATCGAAAAACTGATTGGGGCCCGTCTGGAGCGTAGTTTTCAGCGGGAGCTTCAGGCAACCCGTGTGCTCTGTTCCAGTTCAGAGTTTGAGGTTCTTCCCACTCCTCTTCGTCTGGACGCAGACCCACGATTTACCGGAAAAGGGATCTGTATAGCCTTTTTGGACGGAGGTTTTTATCCTCATCCTGATTTAATGAAGCCTTTGCGTCGTGTTGTGGCCTATAAGGACCTGGGTTCCCCGGAGCGGCCCAAGTCTAATTTTGAGAAGCCCGATGAGCTGAGCTGGCATGGAATGCAGACCTGTGTCAGTGCTGTTGGTAATGGGTTTCTTTCGGGTGGATTATATAAAGGGATTGCCCATGAAGCCAAAGTGGCCCTGCTTAAGGTAGCCGATGAATATGCCTTTACTACAGATGCTATTGTCGCGGCTCTTGAATGGTGTATTCGTAAACAGAAACGCTACAATATTCGCATCATCAACGTTTCTTTGGGTACGGATGAGGGGGGCTCGTTTCGGGAATCCGCTATCAATCATGCTGCCGAGGAGGCTGTGCAGGCGGGGATTAATGTGGTGGTTGCAGCTGGAAACGATGCCTACTCCCCGGTTACGCCCCCCGGGAACTCACCGAGTGTGATCACTGTAGGAGGATTGGATGATCGCAATTCTCTCAGCACTGACCGGCATGGTATGTATCACTCAAGCTTTGGTGTAGATGTAGATGGCATCATGAAACCTGAGGTTCTCGCGCCTGGAATCTGGGTGGCAGCACCGACTTTGCCGGGCACTCCTTTTTACCGCTCTGCTGAAATTATCTGGAATCTTTGCCACGCAGGTTCATCCAAAACCTGGTCTGAGGCTGTTGATCTGGCCCGACATAGCTTTGGAGATGATCCTCAAGTGCAGTCCATTCTCAAAAAGCCCAGAGATGAACAAGGTGAATTCTGGCAGCAGAAACTACAGGAATTCAAACTGGTTTCTCCTCATTATCAACATGTGGACGGGACTTCTTTTTCGGCTCCCATTACCTGTTCTATTATCGCCCAACTCCTGGAGGCCAATCCTTCACTCGGCCCCAAAAACGTGAAGGAAATCCTCATGGAAACCGCACGGCGAATTCCTGAGGTTCCTGTAGAACAGCAAGGCTGTGGTGTGGTTCAGGCGCGAGCAGCCGTTGATTTGGCATCCAAGCGGGTTTATTCAGTGGGGTTTGATTATCCACTGGTGCAAGATACGCGGGTTACCCTGCGCTACGCGGGAGCAGATGTAAAGTCTGTGGAAGTTTTAGGGTCATTCAATGATTGGGCTTCAGGAAGTCACGATATGAAGCTGAACTCGCAAGGCCAATGGGAAATTACCCTGGAACTTCCGGATCAGGGAACCTATGGCTATAAGTTCCTGGTCAATGGAACGCAGTGGGTCGATGACCCCTTGAATCTGGACAAAACTTATGATGGCTACGGGGGATTTAACTCCTCGATTCATATCTATGGCACCTCGTCCACCCGAGACCGTCTTAAGGCCGTTGAATCTGATTTGGATAGCATAGCGAGTGTCAAGCATGAGGGGGTCCTCCATAAAAAAGGACTGCTTGAACTAGACGAGATCATAGCTTTTGAATGCATTGCTAAGAGTCCTCAGATCCAGGATTTTTATCAGCAGAGAATCAGACGAGCCTATAGAGGGCTTACCGAGCGTAAGGTTGAAAGCGGGATGTTTTTGTACCAGCTCTACAATTCAGGATATATCATTCAGACTCCAACCTTAAATATTGGTATCGATATCGTGTCAGGCCGCCATGTTTGGGATCTCTACTGGGATGTTGATCCCGAACTTTTTCAAAAGCTAACGGATCTTTTAGACATTGCTTTTGTAACCCATCGTTTACCGGATCATTTGGACCTTGATGTGGTCAACCGCATGATTTCCCGCGACAAATTGGTGGTGGTGCCTTCAGGCATGGAAAACCTCTGTCTCAATGGTGTCATCGGCTTTGAGCCGGGGGAACAAAGGGATCTTTATTCTCTGGGGCGCGAGAATATATCTCTAAATATTGAAGCCTTTGATGGGGTATTTCGGATGATGTCGGCCTCAGATATTGATATGCGTTGTTATCAAATTTCCATTCAAGAGCGCTTCAATATTCTACACATCGCCGAGCACGGTTATGGAGGATTCGACCGCGTGCCAGGAGATCCGCTATTTACCCGTGAGTTTTCCCCCGTGGATATCCTGATCTGCCCTTTGCCTTTGAGTGATTCCCCAAGGGCTTTAGATGCCTTTTACAGCTATATTCAGCGCCTGGACCCCGATGTCATTATTCCATCCCACATTGCTGAATTGGGACAGAAGGATTCGATTTTAAGAGGCTCCTACCAGAGGGCCTTTGAAATTCTGGAAAGAACCGGCAAGGAATTTGAGGTGTTAATCTGGGGAGACTCGATAAAAATAGGGCATTTATAGGTCTAAGAAGGAATCATAGGAATAGGGAAACGGAACTAGAGGGACTATCGGAACTATAGGAATCATCGGAATAGGGAAAAAGAAGGGGAGGGTATAGCTGGGGTCTCATTATCGGAGCCACAATCTGTCATCCTCCTGCTTGACCGGGGGATCCATCTTCGTGTTCTCTTACCTTTATACCTAGCCCCCTTCAGCCTTACAGTCTTTTTCAATTGGATTAAACATGATATCTGCGGGTGATTTGCTGGCTGAACTTGAGGGGTTTTCTTCTGTTCTTTTTGTGGCGGATGAGAACACCCGGATTTATGCCGAGGAACTGCTTGTAAAGCTTCGTGTGCCATCCTCCTTGGAGATTTTGGGTGCAGGGGAATCCATGAAATCCCTGGGGGTTCTGGAGCCCTTTTTGGAAAAGGCTGTTTCTTGCCTTGATCGCAAGTCGGCCATTGTCGCGGTAGGGGGAGGGGTTGTTCTTGATTTTGCTGGATTCGCTTCATCCATCCTTTATCGCGGAATCGCCTGCTATCTGGTCCCAACCTCACTGTTGGCCATGGTAGATGCTGGCATTGGAGGGAAGACTGCGCTCAATCTTAAAGCGGGCAAAAATCTTGTGGGTTCCTTCATACGTCCTCGGGGAATGGTTTTGAATTTTGATGCTCTGCAAACTCTGCCCGAGAAGGAACTTGTCTCTGGATTGGGAGAATTACTCAAAACCTCCATTCTTGATTCTCAGAGTTTTTTTGAGCGCGTAGCTGAGATGATACGAAGTGGCCAGTGGCGAAATCTGGAACTGTACCCTGAACTGATTCGTTCTGCCATTGAAGTAAAAACGGCGGTAGTTGAGGCGGATTATCACGAAGACGGTAAACGCGCTATCTTAAATTTAGGCCATAGCTTGGGGCATGCTCTCGAAGCCCTTCATTATTACCAGATCTCGCATGGTCAAGCTATTTTGGCAGGTTTGATGCTTGAGGCCAAAATTGGACGCTGTCTGGACCTGGTGGACCCTGAATTTGAAGCTGAGCTTTCTTCGCTAATTCAGGAGTTGCCAGTCCCTGAAATTCCGCAAAATCTGGATTCCTTGCTGCCTTTTTTAGACCGGGACAAGAAAAGCAGGGATTCACGCCTGGGTTTTGTTTTCTATCGTCGCCCCGGAGTTGCGGCCATCCCCAAGACATGGGTCCGCTATCTGAGTCCCGCTGAATTTCGCGGTTTAGTCCGGGAGGCGTTTTGAAAATTTTATCACTTGGATATGAGGATCACCATCAATTCTTGACTCAACTCAAGAACCTGAAAGGGGTTAAGGCTGTAGAGGTTCGCAATGACGGCACTGAAATCAGTCCCACAGACCTAAAAAAACTGCGCAGCTCCTTTACGGGTCGCCTGATTTACACCTGTCGGGAACATTCCTGCTCAGAGAGCCAAATTCTGGAGACTTATGAGCAGGCTTTGAGTACTGGATTTGATTTTCTGGACATAGATTTTGAATATCTTGAATTTATGCAGCCCCTGGTCAAGAAGTTTCCAGAAAAGACAATCCTGAGTTTCCATGATTTTTCAGGTCAGGGAGTTTCGCGTGATAACCAAGAGGAGTTTTTTGCCGTGGAGGCGGCATATCACAAGCTGGCCCTACTTATCGAGGACCCCTGGGAGGGGTTTCTTTGCTTAAAAAAGTTTAAGGCACTCAAGCGCAAGATCGTTCTAGTCTTTATGGGGAGCGCAGGCGAATGGAGCCGTAGCGCATACGGGGCTCTTGGAAGTCCCTGGACCTATTTTTGTGCTGAAGGATCTCCCACGGCCCCGGGTCAATTCAGTTTGTCCACGTTTAAGCGTGAATTTGGTAAAGAAGCTTTTGAGAGTTCAGCTCTATTTGGAATCATGGGTTCACCCGTGAGTCATTCAGTGTCTCCGCGTTTTCATAATTATTTCTTTAGGCGCAAAAAAAAGGACGCGGTCTATTGCCGTTTTCAAGCCAAGAATCTGGAACGATTCTTTGATTACGCTCCTGAAAACCTTCAGGGTTTATCCGTGACAACTCCTTATAAACGATCTGTAATGCCCTATGTAAAGTCCTTTGGATACCTGGTAGAGGCTAGCGGAGTCTTAAACACTCTCAAGCGTGAGAATGGGGAATGGATAGGCTACAATACCGATGCTTTGGGGATTCGCCAGGCTCTAGACATGATGGTTCCCCTCTGGAAGGAAAAACAAAAAATCATAGTGTTGGGTGCCGGGGCTATGGCACGTTCAGCTCTGGCGGTTTTTTCTGACTTCAAAGATCGACTTTTTGTACGAAATCGCGGGGATGAAAAGGCTATGATTTTAGGAGCCAAATTTGAGGCCCAGGTGATCCTATCTTCGGATAAGCTTGATCTTAAAGACTCTGTTGTGATTCAGGCCACCAGTGCGGGTATGGGCAATAAAAATGAGTCGCCCATTCCAACTGGTTGGTTGCATTCCTCGACGGTATTGGTTGAATGCGTGTATTTTCCCGCAGAGACAGCCCTGGTCAAGGCAGCTCGAAAAAAAAGAGCAGAGGTTGTTTCAGGACTGGAAGTCTTCATTTATCAGGCTCTTGAACAGCAGAAAATCTGGTTTGATGGAGAATCACTAACCCGCAAAGAAGCCGAAAAGGCGTTGAGGTGAGGGTAGAGAAGAAGGAGAGATTTAACCAGGAAAAACACGAAAAACACGAAATGAAGGAAGGAGTAGGGGAGAAGGAACTAGAAGAACTATCGGAACTAAAGGAATCATCGGAATGGGGAAAGATAAG
>CAZRLV010000214.1:0-6536 GCA_964600955.1 uncultured bacterium | reverse complement strand
TCTGTGAGCAGCTTGTAGAGCGGGCGTGTTACTACAGGTTCCAAACCCAGGTTTGGGTTTCATTATGTGAAATGTTCAAAACTTTCAAAAGTGGATATGTACAGGGATATCTGTCTTGCCCTTGGGCTTCCCCCCAAAGGCACAGCGCCATCCCTTAGGCAGAGACTGGAAGACTCCTTCCTCCAGATGTCCACAACCCGGGGGATACGACCTGTCATTCTCTTTGATGATGCCCAGGAAATCCGGGCTGATGTCTTAGCGATTCTCAGGATTCTGACCAATTTTGAGATGGATTCAAAATTGGTTCTGAGTATTGTTCTTTGCGGACAACCCGCCATGAGACAGACTCTGAAGCTTCCTGCTCTCGAAGATATCGCCATGCGTATCTCGCATGTGGTTTCTCTAAAACCTCTTTGCAAAGATGAATCCCTTGCCTATATCAATCACCGCTGCGCTGTAGCGGGTATAGGACAAGCCCCGTTTGATGAAGGTGCCTTGCAAGTCATTCTTGAGCAGACCCAGGGAAACATGCGTGCCATGGATGATTTATGCTCCAAAACCCTGGAGGTGGCAACCCGCGATGGTAGCAGGGTCTGTGACAGTAACCAGGTGGTGCAGGCAAGGGGGTATTTGCTGTGATATCTCAAAATGGTTTTAATGTAATCCGGGCGGGTGAAATAAAAGAAGTCCCGGAAAAGAAATGGCACATAGAATCGCTTTGGGGATATGAATCCGTGGGCATTATTGGTGGAGAACCCAAATGCTGTAAATCCTGGCTAGCCTTGGAAATGGCGCTGTCTATCGCCACAAAAACCCCCTGCCTGGGGCTTTTTGCGATCAACAGGCCTGGATTATGTCTGGCATATTTCGCGGAGGATTCCAAACAAAATACTCTTTTACGATTCCAGAATTTGTGTCAGTCAAAAAGACTTGATCCGGCGACCGTACCACTGCTCTTGATCGATGCTCCTGTCTTGAGACTGGATGAAGAAAAAGACCGTCAAAAGCTTGAGACTACCGTGGCAAAATACAAACCGGCTTTATTGGTGCTTGATCCTCTGGTGAGACTTCATTCTCTTGATGAAAACAGTGCCCGGGAAATGGCGGGTCTTTTGTCCTTCATTCGGGGCTTGCAAAGAAAATATAATCTTGCCATTATTCTTACCCACCATAGCAGCAAGAAGCGTCGTTCGAGACCCGGACAGGCCTTGCGGGGTAGCAGTGACCTGCATGCTTTTGGGGACACAAATCTCTATCTCTCGAAAGCAAAAGAGGGAATTCGTCTACAGATCGAGCATCGGGATGCGCCCTCTGATGAAACCCCTTTGTTTATGAAGCTCATGGGGGCGGATAAAAAAGAACCTGTGCACTTGAAAATAGTAACCTCGGAAAATGCACAAAGGTTGCCAACTTCCAAAACAGAATCTGAAAAGAATACCCCTGATGGCGTCCAGGCCGGAATCCTTGCTGTCATCTCAAAAAACAAGCTACCCATCAAGGGGAGTGAAATTCGCAGGGAACTTGCCCTTAGAAAATCCACTGTGTTTTCAAATATTCGAGAGTTGGAACAAAAAGGACGAATTACAAAAACTTCCGATGGATGGTGCTTAACCTAGTTCCGGTTCCGGGTCCCAAACCCCTGGAGGTGCAACGGGAACGGAACTCCTCATTGCCAACGGGAATGAAACCAAAGAGGGCTGAGGGACTGAAACGTAACAGTCGAAAATGCGCTCACCCAGTGGCGAGCACTCTTGCAACCACAAGGCTGCATGGTGCTGAGTGATTTGGTTTGGCTAACGGAAACTCCAAGCCAAACTGCGCGAGAATTTTGGCAACAAGAATACCCAGACATGAAAAATGTGGAGACACGCATCACCCAAATGCAAAATGCCGGCTTTGATGTACTGGATCACTTCACCCTGAGTAGGCAGGCGTGGCTCGATTATGCCCTACCACTAAAGGAGCGTGTTGCAGAGCTACAAAATAGCATGTCCGACTCAGCTGCGTTGGAAGATCTTGCTCGCGAAATAGAGCTTTACAATCAACATTTAGGCGAATTTGGCTATGAAATGTTTATTTTACAGGTGAACAAATCATAAAAGCTCGACCAACAGCTAAGTCACCGACACCAGTACCCGTCAGTATGCGTCCTTGATATTAGCTCCGGTTATCCGGAGCCGAAATATGAGCTTAAACAATATACTACATAAACTGCTATCTAATTGATTTGCTGTGTTTTTTTAAGCGTAACAACAGCACTTGATGGGTATGCTTCCAAAGGCCAGTCGCAGAGAATACCGGCCACAGAGAGAGCCAGTGCGGGTACATGTCGGGATGAAACAGAAATGGCCAGGTACGCTTGAATCGGCCGGAAACCCCGATAAACAGGGCATTTGATACGAAAAAACCGGTTTCAGAGAACCGGTTTTTTTGTTTAATGGCGGTGGAGGTGGGATTTGAACCCACGGTACTTTCGCACACATGATTTCGAATCATGCTCCTTAAGCCGCTCGGACACTCCACCCAAAAGGAGCCCCAATATACTCTGGATTCTAATGTCAGGCAAGCAGGCTGCTTACTATGGCCTGCGCTGTGAAATTCGGTGATTGTTTGTAATTGCACTGAACTCGTCAATTATGCTCTAAAAACCTCCGAGAGACTAGACATGTGCGCTTTTTGTGTAACCCAATCAGGGATGGTAGGGGCTTGGTGCGCTCGAACACGGATGTAAATGTGATGAACTAACTATGGCACGAAGGCCAAGTACAATCCTCATCATTAGCGGCCTTGCGCTAGCTTTGTCCACTATTTCTATGTCTGCCCCTCGGGGCTTAGATTTTCAGACAAAGCTGAAAAAGCTAGGCAATTACAGGGTTCTTTCAAGATTGGAAAACCTCTCTGAGGAACTCATTCGTCAATCTGGGCACTCAAAGGCAAAAAAGAATCAGCCCAAAACTCTGGAGCTAAGATCCATTCAGGCCAAGCTCCATGGAAAAAAACTTCCCCCTGCGCGTCCCGGACCAGAATCTGCTCCCGTCTTAGAGCAGGAAGAAATTCTGGATCGCTTGCAAAATATCTACGGAGATCTGGGAGGGGCGGGATCTCGCACAAAGCATCTGCCCCTGGAAAACATTTCGCAGGTCATCGGGAATCCTTTCGGTGAAGACTATGTTCAAAGCCTAAAAGTTGGACGACTGCGCAGCATGGATCCAGTCACGGTTTTAGATTCGCGCATTAGCCGCGAAATGACAGTTTTGAGCTCGCAAACCCAGAGACTTCAGTCGGAATTTGATGATTTTCGCAAAGGGAGCGTAAGCGATTGGAATGGCTCTTTGCGGCTTTCAGGCTTTTTTGATTTTCAGTACGATCGACGGCGTTTTCATGGTCAAAGTTTTCTCACTCAAGCCGAGGAGGAGGAGTTTTGTATCAAGCACCGGGTACCGGGAGACAAAACGAACTGCACAGCTGTATTTGTAGATTTGGGGCGATTTGATAATTCTAAACTGGTTTTGGAGTTGGACTCGGACCTGAGCACCCGCATGGAGTTTCATTCACGGCTTATGTTTGAGCACGGCGCTAGCGAACTGAGTTTGCCCGAAGCCTATGTGGATTACTATCTCAATGAAGATCTGGGAGTGCGTGCGGGCATGATGCTAGTGCCCTTTGGGCGCTACAACCGCTTTTTTGATGGCCCCCTAAGAAATTTATCGGATGTTCCGGCGGTGGATGATTTTATTATCCCGACCCCCTGGTATGACACGGGGTTTGGGTTTATCGGAGCTTATAAGCTTCTGGGCCGTACGCTGGATTTCGAGGCTTATGTTATGAACGGACTGAGCGATAGCAGCTTCACCCTTGATCGAAATTCCGGCCTGCAAAACTTAAAACGAAATGGTTTAGGATCCCTTGAGGTGGGAGATGACGACAAAGCCGTGGCGGCTCGTTTGGGGCTCGATCTTGGGCGAACCCAGCTAGGGCTATCTTTTTACGAGGCAGATGTAGGCCAATATAACGATACCTCCGGGGATAATCCAACTTTTGAGGGCAAGCGCCCCTTGAGTCTTTTGGGGTTTGACTTCGAGCGAAGATTCGAAAATCGCATTCTTTGGAGCGGTGAATACGCTCAGGGAACGGCTGACCCCGATGATTTTGAAGTCGATGTTCTCAGGGGGGCGGGTAAGGATTTATCTCTTGCGGACTATGATTTCATGGGCTGGTATACCCAAGTCGATGTTCCGCTTTTTTCAGACGAACGCTATAAAGCAAGCCTGAGAATCGGTGAAGTGGATACCCGCAAAAACATTGATAACTCCGGGGATATTCTAGAGCAGGTCCTGGGTTTTAGCTACCGGCCGGACAAGAAAACAATCTACCGTCTGGAGCAGCATTTTGAGTCTCTCAACCACAAAGACAAGGCCAATAAAAAGAACCAAAACGGTCTTGTTCTAGGGGTCGCCACTTATTTCTAGAGCGGTTCAATATTTACCGCCATGAATTTCTGAGCCTGTGATTTCCGACCTTTTTGAATGGATCCCCTGGTCAAGCCAGAGGATGACGGAATTTGACTCCCCATTCCGATGCTTCCGATTGTTCTCTAGTTCCGTTAGTTCCTCCCCCCTCTTCTCCTGGCCTTAATCAAGTCACTGTAATCTCAGAACAAAGGGCATGTGGCACTTCCATAAATGCTCCGTGCCCAAATCGCATTCTACTTTGAGAAAGCCCGCAAAGCTTAGGGCCAAAGGCCTCGTAAAAATTCATGCTCAGGGTTCGGTTTGATATTCTGCCCAGAATTTTTCCGTTTCGAATATGAAAACCCATGGAGATGATTCCGCTTAAATCCCCGTTTATGATGTTGCCCTGGGTCAGATTATAGGAAGCCAGTAATAAAACGCCTTCATCCATGGAGCATACCCAATCTCGCAAAGAACCGCCACCGGGTGCCATGGTCAAGTCTGAAAAACCGCTGCCGGCAAAAGAGCTTGCCGTAGGCTTTCTTCCAAGCTTCTTGGCATAGGCTAGAGGAACGGGAAAGGTCTTCAAGACGCCTGAGTCCACATAAGTCTTAGCGTAGGTGGGGAGTCCGTCTAGATCAAAGGGGATGAAATGCGCCTCTTCTTGAAGGTTGATTTTATCCGAGAGGATTTTTTCATCTAGTTTATGTGTGAGTGGTGAAGTGGAGCTTTCAAGGTGGCGCGCATTCAGTCCTTCAAAAAGGGGCGAGAGTACACCCGAAAGCAGGCTCTGGGGAGTGAAAATAAACGGATAACTTCCGGGCATGAGTTCGGAAGTTTGCAGGGCCAGCTCAATCTCATCAAAGGTTTCCCCGAAAAATTGATCCAAATCGGCTTGGGATCTTGGAGGAGCCGGCATAGAGCGATTCCACTCAAAAATCTGATTTTGGTTGCATTCAAAAATTTGAATCGTGGCTGAAAAACCTGAGCCTCCATAACCACCCTCAAGGCCTAAAGAATTACTGATCTCAAGCTGTGAGGAGCTCTTTTCAAGGGTTAGGTCTATGGATAGGTTAGGAAAGCGTTTATGCCCCATTTCCAGATAAGCTTCACCCAATTCAGTAAGATCCCCCTGAGTCAGGGCGTTAATATAGCTCAGTTCAGGGGGCATTCGGCCGTCATAGGTTTGGGGGTCTGGGAAGTCAAAATCCACGCTCTCCCCAAAAGCCAGGAGGTCCTTTGCGCGGTGGAGCAGGTCATCTAGGGTGCAATCCTTTTCCCCGGCAACATTGGCCAGCTTTCCATTTTCAATACAACGTAGGTGTTTGGAGGACGTGTGTGAGCGTTCAATGGTTTTGAGATGATTTCTTTCAAAAACAACCCGTAAGGACTCTCCTTCTCTGGATGCGATTTGATGACTCATTCCTGGCCTCCTATGGTGACATCACGGATGCGGATCGGGGGCGACTCCATGCTGACCGGCAGGGGAAACTGAGCTGCTTTACCGCAGCTTCCAAACTGCATCTGAGCCTCCTCCTTGGAGCCAACACCTTCGATGTGATCCAGAGTTTCAAAGAGATTCCCCATGAGCGAAATATTTTTTACGGGCTCAGCCAGAGCACCGTTGCGAATCATAAACCCGCGCATGGCTGAAAAGGAGAATTGTTCTCCTCCACTACCCCCATAACATCCCACGGCATAAACCCCCTCTGAAATTCCTTGGAATAACTCCTGAAGTTTGCGGGTTCCTGACCCGATGCAGGTTGAGCGCATACGCACGATGGGAGGGTGATGATAATTTAGAGCCCTGGCGTTTCCAGTTGGCTTTTCCGAAAGACGCGCAGCGGTTTCACGATTATGTAATCTGCCAACGAGAATGCCGTCCTTGATCAGGTCCGTGTGTTCAGTGCTGACCCCCTCATCATCGTATTTGAAGTCTCCTGCAATTCCGTGGTTCAGTCCCGTGTCATAGATATTAAGCTCTGGGCTTCCAAAGCGTTTTCCGAGTTGAAGTGCCTCCAGTCCTCCGGGTCGATCTGCAAATATATCTGCCTCGGAGGTATGCCCAAAGGACTCATGCGCAAA
>CAZRLV010000213.1:0-6544 GCA_964600955.1 uncultured bacterium | reverse complement strand
GTGAAATGCGGCCCCCGCTTCAGTTTGGCCTGAGGCTTTGCCCAGCATGGATTCCAGGCTTTCTCCTGGAACTTTAAGCTCAATTTTTCTTTTCTGCACCTCATGGTAAAGAACCCCAGCAATCAGTTTTAGCCATGGATTCCGCTCTTTTTTCCCCGCTGAGTTGATGTAATCCTGGAGGATTTTGGTCTGGCTGATGTATTTCTCCAAATGGGTCGTCAGATAAAACCCCTGGATGATAAGCCGTTGCTCTTCACTCAATGCCTTGGGACCCCCATGCGTGGCTTGAAACTCCAGGCTGGAGGTTTCGCCCTGGGCATCTTTTTCGCCCAAGGTACTGTCATAGGTCATCAGGTTTTCAAGGGCTAGACCGATGGCATCAGGTTGAGTCTGAAGTTCCTTGAAAAGATATTCCTGCAGGATCCCCAGGGACTGCGTTTTATCGAAAGCCAGTTTCTGCTGTTGAAACAAAATGGGGTTAAGTTCAAGAATACGAAACGGATTCGCATGCAAACGACTCGCGCAGAAAAAGACGAGGCCAACGGCAAAAATTCTGATTTTTCCAAGATTAAGATCTGTGGGTTTTTTCATAATAAAACTTCTTATTGTCCTGCATCATAGCTTATCCAATCAAGCCTTTGCATCCCTCTTGGTTCTCCCACGAGACTTTTCCTATATACCTGGGCCGTAGTCTTATGCAGTAGCGATTTTTATGTGCATCCCAGTCCACGATAGCATCGCCCCCCTCCTGAGTAATTCTTAAAGGAAAACTACAACCATGAAATTGGTGAGCCAGGATGGCCGTGGCCAGAGCCCCTGACGAACAGGCGCGTGTAAAATCGCATCCACGTTCGATCACCCGTAACTTGATCCAACCCGGATTTTGAATTTGAGCCAGGCTGATATTGATGGAGTCAGGGTAAAGCTCTGGGTCGTCAAAATGTTTTTGCATGGGCTCTGAAGCCATAGGTTCAAAAAACACGGCATGTTCGTTCCCAACCTGAATAAGATGGTACGGAGTCCCGTCGACCTGATGCTCGAACCTGTAGCGCTTCTCCAACTCCATGGAGAAGCCGGGGAGAGGTAGACTGACCTCTCCGGATTTCACTCGGAGAGTGTAAAGACTCCCCCTGGAAATAAGCTTTGGTGAATCCAGGTTACAAACGCGTTGGACATGCAACCCTAGACTGGCAAATCCATTACCGCTGAACACCGCCTGTGAACCGTCGCAGTTGTAAAGCTTGACCTCAAAAGAACCTGGTTCAAGATCCAGGAACTCTAAAATCCCGTCAGCCCCAAATCCCGACCTGCGATGGCAGAGTCTGGGAATGAGTCGGGGGTCAATATTTTGGTTTCTGGTAATCAGAAAATCATTTTCCAGGCTATGGTATTTGTAAAGCTCCAATTTTACCTCGGATCTAGAGTTGTGCCAGTAAGGTTTCGTCCACCCGTATGGGGTACTTCTTTACCACTTCGGCCATATATTGCGAGAGGTATCGATTGCGCTTTTCAGCTTGGATCAGTTTTCGCAAATTCTCACGAACTTCGTCATATCCGGCAACTCTGGCCGGGACCCTTTTTACGAATTTGATAATATGGAAGCCCTTACTTCCAGCGGCGGGAACCAGTCCAGAGTAGACCTCTCCCTGCTTGAGTTTAGAGGCGATGTTTTGCATTTGAGCCGTGATGTCCTCTTTTCCTAAATAGCGCATATCCCCGCCCTTTGCAGCGGTTCGACTCTCCTCTGAGCGCTCAATGGCGAGTTGACTAAAATTACCCGGATCCATCAGTGCCAGGTTCAGGGTGTCAAGGGCCTTGCTGCGGTCTTTTAGGAAAATATGCGAAACAAGCTGTCCTTCGGATTGAACAAACTGCTGTTGGTGAGATTTGTAATAGAGCTGGACTTCCTGCTCGTTGGCGGTGATTTTGCCCTGTAGTTCTTTTTGTTTCTCTTGGATCATCAAGACTTCGCCGTAATTGGAGGATTGGCGTTTGACAATTTGATGGACCTCCTGGGGGAAATACTGGGGCTCCAGATTATACTTCATCATAATGAGTTCCAATTCAAGCTGGACCAGTTCCAGCTCTTGAGGATTTTGACTGACCTGCTTAAAGAATTCAGGGGGGAAAATTTCGCGCGCCTGCTGGAGCACGGAGCCGTCCACCGGCTTATCATTGATTTGATAGCTTCCATTGTTTTTGGTTACAGGAAACTGAAATTTGAGTGGATTGGCGAGTTTGGCAAGTAGATCCCGAATACGTTGAAACGTCAGTCGCTCTTGAATAAAGGGTGCGGCTTGCTTTAAGGAGGTGTAAATTTTTTGGGGCTCTTTGGTTTTTTTCAAGAGATAAAACTTGTCTAGATAGCGCACAATGGGGGTGAACTCTCCTTCTGAAACAGGTTCGAGAGCCTTACGGAAGGTGTAGGGAACCTGATTTTCAGGTTGATTTACCAGCGATTGTTTGCCGGCCTTAATGGCCATGAATTTATCGTTGTTGGTAATGGTCGTCAGAAATCCCTGGTCTCTTGATTCGAGAACATCAAATGAAAAACTCTCGCCAACCTCATAGAGACTTTTGTTCTCTCGATAATAAGCCTGGATATGCTCGACGGTGATTGGATCAATCTGTGATTTCAGAAGTTCGGTCAGGAAAAGGCTGTCACGGTATTTGCGTATAGCCTCCTTATAGGCTTGGCTATCTGCAACCCCTGTTTGCACACAGTCCTCAAGGATCGAGTAATGTCTTTTTAGGTGGATTAAAAACTCCTGTTTTTGATCCACCCTGGGGAGTTTGGAGTATGCGTCTTTGAGGATGAATTCCTTAAATTTTCGCAGGTAATCCTGGCGGTCAATCCGATGGGAACCCACTTGCAGTACAAGTTCTTGTTTTCTATCCACTCCCTTGGCAACATCCGTTATTTTTTTTGAAAGCTTGATTTTATCCATGACAAGTTCATGAATTTGAAAATTAATCTCCTGGTTGACCAGTTCGGGCAGCTTTTTCTCAAGATCTGTCAGGATGGCTTCCCTAAACTCTTTCTCCTGCCTACTCTGTTGAGAGAAAAAAGGCAGGCCCAGGAACTCCGCGGCTTGAACAGCTAAAAGAAATAGAACCAGAAACGTAAGAATTTTTGATGAAGGTTGAGTCTGCATGCGTTGGAAATCTCCTATGGCTTGAAAAACCCTGAGTATTATAGGTATGGCCCAAAACTTTGTCAAAAATTGATCGAAATTAAGCTTTTTTGTTGACCTGTCTTAGGGGTGCCTCGCATTGAACCCGGTCCATGTGATAGCATTCCGCTCCGTTTCATAACCTTAGGAGGATTCCCAATGTCCGTTACAGCAATTGGTTCAGTGGCTTTGGATTCGTTGATTTTACCCGGTGGAGAGTACCAGGATCTTCTGGGGGGCTCTCTCTCTCATTTTGCTACTGCTTGCTCACTCTTTGATTCCGGCCTTTCCGTGGTGGGAGTTGTGGGTGAGGATTTTCCTTCCGAACATATGGAGTATTTTCGTTCACGCGGAATCGGGGTGGACGGACTTGAAGTGGCTTCGGGCAAGACTTTTCGATGGAAGGGGCAGTATCAAGAGGGAGCCATGGACGAGGCCATTACTCTGGATACACAACTCAATGTTTTCGAAAGCTTCGAGCCGCAACTTGCGGGCTCAAAAACTCCCGCAAGGTTTCTATTTCTGGGAAATATCCACCCCAGGATTCAATACCGGGCCGCCGAATCCGTGCGGGCGGAGCTTAAGATTCTGGACACGATGAATCTCTGGATAGCCACAACCCGTGATGAATTGGTTCGGACAATTGCCTTGATTGATGTCCTGGTTCTCAATGAGGGCGAAGCCAGGGATTTGACCGGCTGCTCCTCTCCGGTGGAAGCTGGGAAAAAGGCGCTGGGTATGGGGGCTTCAGTAGTTATTCTCAAGCGAGGAGAGCATGGGGCACTACTTGTATCCAAAGAAGATGTTTTCATGGTGCCGGGTTATCCAGTTGCCAATGTATTGGATCCCACCGGAGCTGGAGATTCCTTCGCCGGAGGTTTCGTGGGCTTTTTATCAGAGTGTGACGATCTGGGTCCTTCAAATTTACGCAGGGCCGTAGCTTACGGTAATACTCTGGGCTCTTTTAATGTTGAGGGTGTAGGCGTGGAGCGCCTGGCAAATACCTCGCGGAGCGAGATTGACCAAAGATTCGAAGAGTATAAAGCCATGGTGACTTTCTAATGTGCGGGATCGTAGGTTATACAGGTAGTTTCTCTCTGGCTTCAAAGCTTGTTTTGGACGGCTTGGAGCAATTGGAATATCGGGGCTACGACTCGGCAGGAGTCGCTATTATGGGCGCCGGTGGACTTGAAGTTCGCCGTAGAATGGGAAAACTTCGCCATGTTCGATCTGAGCTGGAGGAGGGATTGGGTGAAAACCATCTGGCCGTAGGTCATACCCGTTGGGCCACTCACGGTCGCCCCTCGGAAGAAAACGCCCATCCTCATGCCGATAACGCCGGGAAGCTGGTGGTGGTTCATAACGGAATCATTGAAAATTACCTGCAACTTAAAGAATGGCTCAAGTCTGAGGGGCATGTATTTTCGTCAGATACGGACACTGAAATCATTGCGCATCTGATCGCCCACTATGAAAACGGGGATCTATTCCAAGCCTTTTTAAAAGCCCTGGGGCAGTTGGAGGGTGCCTATGCTTTGGCGGTTTGTCACGTAGATCATTCTGATGAAATCTTTGTTGCCTGCAAGCATTGCCCCCTTATTGTAGGGCATGCTGACGAGGGCCAAGGCAGTTTTATCGCTTCTGATGTTCTGGCCATGTTGCGTCATAGCACGCAAGTAGTTTACCTCAAAGATCACCAGGCTGGAATTCTAAGCCCCGGGGAGCTCAAGCTTTTTCAGATTCCTGGAGGAGAACCTGTTCAGTACAGCTATGATCGTATTGACTGGAACCCCGTTATGGCTGAGAAAGGGGGCTATCGGCATTTTATGCTCAAGGAGATCCATGAGCAGCCGGATGTGATTCGAAATACCATTGGATCGCGGGCAGATGAAGAAAAGGGGCGCGTCTATCTCGATGAGGTTAACCTGTCTACAGAGGCGATCCATCAATGTCAAAGAATCCAGATTGTAGCCTGTGGGACTGCTTACTATGCCGGTCTGGTAGGAAAATATATTCTAGAAAAATTGACGCGTATTCCGGTTCAGGTCGAGTTGGCCTCAGAATTCAGATACCGGGAGCCTATCTGCGATCAAGGTTCCCTGGTCATCGCGGTGTCTCAGTCTGGAGAAACCGCAGATACGATTGCCGCAGTGGATTTGGCCAAGGAGCAGGGGGCCAGAACCATAGGGGTTATCAATGTTCGTGGTTCAACCCTGGCAAGAAAGGTGGACGGTAACCTCTATATCTGCGCCGGGCCTGAAATTGGTGTGGCCTCTACCAAGGCTTATATGGCCATGTTAGTGGCTTTTGAGCTACTGGCATTATTTATGGGGGGTAAAAAAGGCGTGTTGGATCACAAGCGCCTGAGCGCCTTAATCCATGAACTGCGTATGATCCCACAAAAGCTTGAAGCCGTCCTTCAGTCTCAAGAACAAATCGAGCAACTGGCACATCAGTTCCAGGACTACAAGAACTTCCTTTACCTTGGACGCGATCTCAATTATCCCACGGCTCTTGAAGGGGCCTTGAAACTCAAGGAAATCTCCTACATACATGCCGAAGGATATGCCGCCGGGGAGATGAAACATGGACCTATAGCTCTTCTCGATAAAGATTGTCCTGTAGTAGCAATTTTAACCCAAGACGCAGTTTATGCGAAGGTTCTCAGTAATGTCATTGAGGCTTCTTCACGCGACAGCCGGATTTTAGCCATAGCCAACGAAGGCGATGAAAACCTCGAAAAGGTGGTAAATGACATCGTTTACGTGCCCAGAGTGGACCCTCTCTTATCACCATTGGTCAATGTGGTTCCGCTCCAATTGCTGGCTTATTACATAGCCGACCTCAAAGGCGCCGATGTAGACCAACCCCGAAACCTGGCAAAATCCGTCACGGTCGAGTAACCCAGCGTTTTCCTCCGACACCCAAACCCTGTCATCACTTACTAATATTTAATGAGCCAGAGGATCAACCATGTTAAAGCAAATCTCAATCAGCATTATTTTTGTAGGAATTGGAGCGTTAGGAGCCGTTTATTACATGAACCACCACGGTCAGGTTCATGGTGGTGAATTCTGTAGCGAGCATAGTATCTCTGAAGCAGAGTGCCCCTGGTGCGATACGAGTTTGATCAGCAAGCTAGGTATGTGCCCTGAACACAAGGTTCTAGAAGCCCTTTGCAGTCGGTGTAATAAAAAGCTTATAGCAGGCTTTAAGGCAGAGAACGATTGGTGCGCCGGTCATGGCCTGCCAGAATCCCAGTGTGCGAAGTGTAAGGCAGGGGATCTTCCCCCAGGAGAAAAACCTGAATGAAATGGTTTATCAACGCAGTCTGGCTGTCTCTATGTCTGCTGCTTGGTGTAGGCTTGGTT
>CAZRLV010000212.1:0-6568 GCA_964600955.1 uncultured bacterium | reverse complement strand
ATCAAGAATCAGAGGAATCAAAGGTAGCAGAGGAATCCAAGGAATGAAGAAAAAATCTTTACGACCTTTTGAGTGGATCCCCTGGTCAAGCCAGAGGATGACGCAGTGGGGATCCATCTTTCTCTTTTCTTCAATGCTTCGTGCTGGATCGTTCTTTGTGAACTTCAAGAATGCGGCGCGTGATGTCTTTTACGGGCCATTTGGCGAGTTCCTGGGGCGAGTGGCGGTTTTTTGAGACCTTTGGCAATGTGGTAATGGCTTCGCTCAGCTTTAGATTGCGGTTGGCGGCAACCTCGTCAATTCTTTCAACGGGGGTGAAATGCGGCACAGTGTGTAGAACTTCAGGTCGTTCACGGATCAGGTCATGAATTTCTTCAACGATTTCACAGAAGCGATCCAGTTCGTCCTTGGCGTAGGATTCGGTGGGTTCTACCATCAGACCATAGGTTTCGGGCCATGCTACCGTCGGCGCATGCAACCCATAATCCAAGAAGAGTTTTCCCACGCGGGTGATGACGAGGGCATGCTTGATCCCAGTAGCTTCGATTCTTTCAAAATCGGTGGGCGACAGGGTTAGGATAAATTCATGCATTCTGGGTTGAGAATAATCTGCCGGCAGAAGTGGAAAACTTTTAGACAATCGATTGGCCATATAGCGAGCTGAAAGTACGGCCAGAGCTGACATTTGTTTTAAACCTTTATCGCCGAGTGCCAGGAGATAAGCATAGCAGCGTACCTTATGTGCGAAATTGCCAAAATGACGATGCACAGAACCGATGCTGCGTGGCGGCTTGGAGATGGAATACCCTTCTTTGGTTGTAAGGATTTGATGTCCGGGCAGGTAGTCTGCCAATTTTTCACTGACTCCTACAATGGCATCTCCGGGACCTCCTCCTCCATGGGGGATCGAAAAGGTCTTGTGTAAATTGATATGTACAGCATCAACCCCCATTTTTCCGAGGTCAGCCCAGCCTGCAATAGCATTGAGGTTGGCCCCATCCATATACACAAGCCCTCCAATAGAATGGACTTTTTTTGCGATTTTCTGGAAATGAGACTCCAGTATTCCTGAGGTATTGGGGTTAGTGATCATGATTCCGGCAATGCGTGAACCGTGAGAGCGTAGCAAATCTTCTAGCTGATCTTGGTTGATTCTGCCGCAAGCATCTGCCTCGACCAATACCAGGCCGCTGGGTTTACCATCCGATCGACGCGAAGGAAAGCCTGCCATTGTGACAGATGCGTAGTTTGTTCCATGGGCAGAGCGTGGGACTAAAACAATGTCGCGAGCCCCTGTGCTATGGTTCTTATGATAGGCTTGAAACATTTTGAGTCCCACCAGTTCACCCTGTGCGCCAGCCACGGGCTGGGTTGTCACTGCATTCAATCCGAGCATTCTTTTGAAGCTTTCCTGAATCCGGTAGAGTATTTCTAGCGATCCCTGAGAGCATTCCTCCAGAGCCTGAGGATGAGACTCAGTGAACCCTTCAAAGCCCGCACAGAAGTCATTGATATAAGGGTTGTATTTCATGGTGCAAGACCCAAGTGGATAGGGGCCATGGTCTGGGCTGATGTTTTGAGCCCCAAGATCCTCATAGAAGGCTTCTAGTTCAGAGACAGGGAGTTTTGGAATCCCGGGAGCTTCGTTTCTCAGGTAGCGCGGTTGGATCTCTGGAATCGTCACCTTACTAGCTGCGAGTTCACCCATTTCATCGTGCAAGAACTTCTCAAGGATCTTGAAGTCGTCGGGGGTCTGGCGGTCTGAACAAGAAACAAGAAGCAATCCCCCAGATTTGCATGAATCTGAATCCTGGCGTGAGCTGATATCCACTCCAAGTTGGATTCCACGTTCAGAAGCCCGTTTTAAAAGGGTCGGAACATGCGATTCAACTCTGAGCGTAAACTCATTAAAAAAGGGGGCGTGAGGGAAGGCAAGTGCAAAGCCAGGGGTGCGAGTATAGAGGTTCGCCGCTTTTAAGGCATTGGCTCGGGCCAGGCTGCATTTTTCCTTCAATCCGATATCGCCATGAGCCAGGAGAGCGGCTCCGGCCAGAGTAGCGACGAAACTTTGATTGGAGCAAATATTTGAGGTAGCCTTTTCTTTGCGTATATGTTGCTCACGGGTTGAGAGGACCAAAGCTCGACATCGATCCCCACTCTGGTCAAATGCCGATCCAACATAGCGGCCTGCTGTTGAGCGAATGGCGTTTTTTTGCTTTTCATTAAAACGGATTCCAAAAATACCGAGACCCGGTCCACCAAAATTTGGACCGATGGCCAGGGCCTGCCCCTCGCCAACTAAGATATCAGCGCCCTGATCGCCCCAGTCGCATGGAGGAACCAGACCGTCATGGGCCAGAAGGATCGGATCGATGATCGCTACGGCCTGAGCACTGAGTTCATGCGCCAGGTCAGTAATGCCATGCACATCCTCAAGATTTCCAAAATGATTGATTTGAGGATAGACCAGGGCAGCGATTTCCCCAACGCCTTGAGCAACGTCCTGAATCGCCTGGAGGTCGGTGAACCCTGAAACGGGGTCAACTGGGATGGTTTGAATCTTCAGGTGCGTGTCCTGGCTCAGAGTCTCTATCACTTCAAGATCACCTGGATAAATGGATTCAAGAATCAGAATCTGAGAAGATTTTTTAATGCGGGCAGCACAGAGGATGGCCTCGAGCAGGCAGGTTGATCTCTCATACATGGACGCATTGATGGCCTCAAATCCTGTAAGTATAGACAAACAGCATTGATAGATCCAAAGCGACTCAAGGGTGCCTTGAGATCTCTCGGGCTGATAGGGGGTATAAGCTGTGGTCAATCCACGAACCCCAGAAACTGACTCCATAATGGGGTGAGGCAAAAATGAGGACAGACCATCCCCCAGAAAACTAGTCGAATTTCTGTTCTTAAGGGAAACCTCATGGATATGCTTAATAATATTTTCGTAGTCGAGTCGCTCTGGAATTCCTGGGGGTTCGGTCATGCGTATGGACTCTGGTAGATGCGCGAACAAATCCTCAATCGATGACAAACCCAGGGAGCCCAGCATATCCTGAATATCTTGAGAGGATGCCGAGATATAATAGGGGTTGAATTCCCGGGGGTATTGGTCAGGATTTATAAGTGGTTCCGGTTTATCCATGATGTCCTCCATTGCGATCCTCAAAGTAACTAAGGCAAGGTTATACACCGACCCGAAGTTTTCAGCAACTAGTATCCAACCCATGCGCTTGCCTAACGGTTACGGTAATACTATACTTGTATTACAAGCCTAGAGAGGGTAGAGGTCTATGAGAGTAACATCAAAAGGACAGGTCACAATTCCAAGAAACATCAGGGAGACATTGGGGATTTCACCTGAGACAGAAATCGAGTTTCTTGAAGACAATGGCCGGTTTTACATTACAAAAGTAAATAAACCTAAACAAAACAAAGCCTTTGCCAAATTTAGAGGAATCGCATCGGCAAAGCTTTCCACAGATGAAATTATGGCGTTAACCAGAAAATGATAATGAACGGAATTCTGGTTGATTCCTGTGTGCTACTTGATCTATTCACCAACGACAAAATCTGGGCAGATTGGTCGGAAGATACTCTTTCAAGACTAGGCCAAGTAAATACACTCTTTATCAATCCGATTATTTACACAGAAATATCTGTGGGATTCAAAAGAATTGAGGAACTGGAAGATGCGGTAAACGGAATGAACCTCAGATTAGTAGAGTTACCCAGAGAAGCTCTATTTCTAGCAGGAAAGGCATTTCTAAAATATCGTAAAAACAAGGGGAGCAAAAAATCACCACTTCCAGATTTCTTTATCGGAGCCCACGCTTCAGTTTCAAAATTCAATCTAGTTACCCGTGATGTATCAAAATTCGAAACCTATTTTCCCAGGGTCAACTTACTAACCCCCAAAGAAATCTAGAAAACGACAATGAGTCCCTGCTAAACCCGGGGGTCAGGGCCCGCGACCCCGAGGCAATGATCCATTAAGCAACTGTTTTGCTTAATGGATTCAACTACTCACTCCCCCCCAAAACCAGTGCTTCTCTTCTTATTTTTTTTCCGTGATAAAAGCTACTCCAGAGGGCTAGGATATCGTAGAGGATTACGTAGGCCGAGGGGATTAGTAGTAGGGTGAAGACGGTTGAGGCTAGCAGTCCGAAAGCCAGGGAGATGACGCAGGGCTTTAAGAACTGGGCTTGCATGGAGCGTTCGAGGAGCATGGGGGTGACTCCTACAAAGGTGGTTACCGAGGTAAGGAAAATAGCCATGAAGCGTTCCTGTCCGGCCTTGACTACCGCCAGCATAAAAGGGGCTCCTTTGCGAACGCGGTGGTTGATGAAATCAATGAGTAGGAGGGAGTTGTTGACTACGATTCCCGCCAGGGCCACCAGTCCGAACATGGACATGATAGAGAGTTCATAACCCATGATCCAATGGCCTATGATGGCCCCAATAAAACCAAAGGGGATGGCGAACATGATGATCAGGGGCTGGACATAGGATTTGAAAATAGTGGCCAGAATCGTATAAATCACTAAAAGTGCCACGATGAACCCGGTATAGAGTGATGCCATGGACTTTCCGCGTTCCTCTGCCTGGCCCTTGAAGGCAATACGAACGCCCGGAAATTGATTTTTCATGCGAGGAAGAAAACCCTTTTTTAACTCTTCTATGAGTCTTGAGGAATTACCTTTTTTTGCATTGATGTCTGCGCTTACGGTGATTTCTTTCATTCTCGAACTGTGGTTGATCACTGCGTAACCACGATGGAACTCGTAGTGAGCTACCTGATCGAAGGGCACCTCCTTGCCTTCGCGGGTTCTGATTTTTCGCTTAAGCAGCGAAGATAGCGATTCTCTGCTTTTTTTGGGGTAGCGAACATAGACGCGAATATCGTCTTTACCTCTTTGCATTCTAAAGGCTTGTTCTCCGTGATACGATTGACGCAACTGCCTTGCCAGATCCGCCAGATCCAGCCCCAGAGTCCTGGCCAGCGGTTTCAGGCGCAACCTTGCTTCTAGCTTGCCTTTGCGGAAGTTGTCATGGATGTCTTTGACGAAGGGATAGGTTTGCAGTTCGCCACGCAGACGTTCACTGACGGCTTCCATTTTTGAAAAATCCTGTCCCCTAACCTGGATTTTAACTCCCTTGCCCCCCGGCCCATGTTTTTGAGCCTCAAAGACCAGTGAGAGGACTTCAGGAATTGGCTCTACCTGATCGCGCCAGGTTTTGAGTATGTCATCATAGAAAATATTGCGGGTTTCAGATGGGGCCAGTTCTACGCGAATACTTGCCGAACTGGCTCGTATGGAAGTGTAAACATGCTTGATGAACGGATAGGTTTGATCAGCCCTGGCCGTAGCTTTCATGATTTTTTGGGTTTCGAAAAGTTTGTCCAAAATCAAGCGGATATATTTTTTGGTATGGGAAAATTCGGTACCAATGGGAAACTCAAGGCTAACCTTGACCAGATCCTGGTCGGTTTTGGGCATGAAATTAAATTGGACACGATCTCCCACAATCATTCCCAGAGAAAGAATTAATAGGCATAGGGACGCGAATAGAGCCGCGTAGCGGTATTTCAAAATGATTTTTACTTTTTTGAGGTAGACCTCAGAAATAAACCATTGAATGAAGTCTTGAACACGTGTTCGAAGCCTGGAAAAACGATGGTTTTCCTTGGTTGGACGGGCATGGTGCGCTAAATGACCTGGGAGGATGAAAAGACATTCAACCAGCGATAGGAGTAGCGCGGCAATCACTACAAAGGGCAAGATAGCAAAGAATTTACCCATATGTCCTTCAACAAAATAAAGCGGCATGAAGGCTACAATCGTCGTGGAAACCGCTGCCAGAACAGGCCATAAGACTCGCATGGTGCCTACCAGAGCGGCTTCTACGGCCTCTCTGCCCTTGCGCATCTGCTGGAAGATCGATTCTGAAACGACTACAGCATCGTCCACAACGATTCCAAGCACCAGGATCATTCCAAACATGGAAATCATATTGAAGCTATGCGAAAAGGCATTCATGAGAATAAAACTTCCCAGAAAAGCAATGGGGATTCCCAGACCCACAAAAAATGCCAGGCGCAGTTCCAGAAACAGGGTAAGGGCCAGAAATACAAGAATGAGTCCCATGAAGGCATTGCTGCGCATTAAGTCCAGTCGCCCTTTGACAAAATGAGATGTATCGCCCCAAGTAATCATGGAAATCGAACCAGGGAGCGACTCTTGTTTATCAGCCACAAATTGTCTAACGCGCGCTGCGATTGCTACAAGATCCTGGTTTCCGGTTTTATTGACCCTGAGAACCTTGGCGGGTTTGCCGTCCAGGAGACTGGCAAAGTCTGAGTCTTCAAAATCATCCACGACTTGAGCCAGATCTTTTAGCTTGAGTTGACTGCCTCCCGGGTCGGTGAGAATAATAAGCTCTTCCAGCTCACGGCCCGTATATTTCTGGTCCATAGTGCGCACAAACAATTCACCCTGCTCAGAGCGCAAACTACCCCCCGGCAGATTCAGAGAATTTGCCCGAATGCGATCGGCTACAAACTGAA
>CAZRLV010000211.1:0-6602 GCA_964600955.1 uncultured bacterium | reverse complement strand
AAAAGTTTTATGAAGTTGAAGAACTTAAAATTGCACTTGCTCCGGTAAATGAAGAAATAGATTCATTAAAACAACTACTACCTTCAATTAAAAAAGGAAGTATTAGAATAAATGAAATAATGCATGGTTTAAGCAGGTTTCTACGAGATGAAAACTGTTGTCAAGCTTGAGGTGATCAATGAGATATAAGATATTCAGGCATTTACGTGGATCATCTCGATCAAAATAGTCTTCTACCAGAGATTTTAATGCGTCGGGTTTCAAAGCTTGGGCAAGGATGCGGATACAGTTTCCTGCGACTCTGGGATCGTCGCCCAGAAAATTCATCAAAATATCCAAAATGTCTTTTTGAGAAGGATCTACCTCTAGAATCTCCAGGGCTTCAATACAATTAGCGCGCACCCTGGCATTCTCATGGCGCAAGATTTTAGCCAGAACGGGGAGGGCATCACGTCCCCGTACACGGGCTAAAGCTTTGACATAGGATGAGATCACACGAGGATTTTGAAGTTCAGGCTCCAGCCTTATGAGAGCCTTTTCAAAGGCGGGTTGTGGATGGGAAATAATAAATTGCAATCCTGAAATCTGGAGGCTTGGATCACTTGAGAAAATGTCCTTGACTACGTCACGCGTGGGCCGATCCACCGAACAGGGTTTTTCCACTTTTCCTCAGGACTCAGATCTTTTTTTGCAAAATCTGAACATAAGTTTCAAGACTTATTTTTCCTCGATAGAGCTTTTCCCTGGCTACTTGATTAATAGACACCAGGGCGCCTGACTTTAGCAGGTGCTGCGCAGTTTCATTTCCGAGGGGATTCTCGAGTAGGATTCTTTGCACGGGGGGTGTAAGAAAGAGTAGTTCATAGACCAGAGTGAAATCTGTGTATCCCCGGTTCTCACAATATTCACAACCCTTGGAGACATAAAAATGTGGTTTTCTGAGACTATCAGGCTTTAAGCCCAGCTCCGCGAGTTGATCGGCCTGGGGCCTGTGGGGCTCAATACAGTAGGGACATAAACCCGGCACCAGTTTTGATTGGATCAGGAAGTGAAAATGATCCAAAAGAAATCCAAGCCCCTCACCCTCTTTTTCAAGTCTGGCAAGGGTTGGGAAAACTGCGCCGGCCGGTGTGACCAGAATAGACGGAGTTTCTCCCAGGAGTCTTAAATAGATGGAAACTTCACTGGGAGCCAGTTCATCGAGTCCGATGAGATCAAAGGATGAGTCCTGTAAGGCTCCGAGAGTCTGTAGCTCACTGCGATCTTCATCCAATGGTAGCGACAGATGGGGGTAGGAAAGCGGACTGGGTTTGGACTCGTAGCATACACTTCGGTATGTCGAAGCCTGCTCCTGGCTTAAAAGAGCCCGTAGAAAACTGGATTTGCCCATTTCTGGTTTCCCAAGAATCCAGGCTCCCTTGGAGCTGAGATCCAGGGCAGTGATCCGCTCATAATCTCTGGTCAACAAGCCAATCTGTTTCAAGTTGATGGCTCTTTGCTTTTGGGAGTACTCCTCGAAAACCAAACGCGAGGAATTCGACCCCCGGACCTGAAGGACTGACAGAGATAGTACGCAGTCCTCGTCCACAGGAAGGTCAAAAAAGCTTTGAGATAAGGCCGTTTCAGGGGGGCTCGTTTGGGCCAGTTCCTGTGATTTTACTTCAAAGGCTTGAAAGGTCTTTGGAGAAATGGTTCCCAGATAGGACCAGAGCCCGCCACGCTTCATTTCCAGATTGAAATCCTCGCCTTGAGGGCGTATTTCCAGCACGGTTGCCCTATGCTTTTGGAAAGAATCTTTAAGGCAGTCTCCAAGGCTTTTATGGTCGAGGCTTTGTTTCAAACTGACTTCAGGCCGTTCACCCGGGTCTTGTGCACCGCGTTCCTGGGACGAGATCAGGCGATATTGATCAAAATCCACATCAAATTCAGGATTGATTTTTCCTGATTCCTCGATAGCTTTGAGACATTCTTTATGCTTGGCATTCAAGGTGGAACGAGCGGCCGAGGTAAACTCGATCTGAACCCCAAGTGCTTTGAACAGCATGTCAAAGAGAAAGGTGTCTGTGGGATCATGAATGGCTATGATCAGGCGCTGGGAATCCATAAACAGGGGAATAAAAGTAAAATTACTTAGAATTGAAAAAGGAATTTTTTCCAGGACCCCGAGGTCGGGCTGATATTGACTCAGATCCTGATATTCAATGCCCTGCTGCTCGGCAAAGGCCAGGGCCAGGGTTTCCTCATTGACGAGTTTATGTTCCAGGAGCAAGGTTCCCAGTCGGGTTTGGTAACCGCGCTCGTCCTTGAGTTCTTCTTGTTCACGCAAGAAGGTTTCAAGGTCTCTCAGGCTGATGGCGCCGGATTTGACAAGAATCTCACCTAGCTTTGGTTTAGCATCCGCGTTCATTTGACCCCGTTAGTTCATTTAACTCCGTGAGTTCACTTAACTCTATTGCTTTTTAACAAGCGCCCCGTCTCAAGAATTTCAAGGTCAACCCGGTGGTGGGCAGGGGGCGAAATTGGCGCGAGCTTTTCCCACCACTCCACCAAACAAATCCCGTCTTCAGGTTCCAGAATCTCATAAATTCCCAGTGCTTCGAGTTCATCATGGGACGCCACATTATAGAGGTCAAGGTGATAGAATGTCCAATGGCCTAAATAGATGTTGAGCTTGTTAAAAGTTGGAGAAGTGACCGATTCTTTGATCCCGATTCCGCGGGCGATGCCTTGGGCCAGGGTTGTCTTTCCTGCTCCCATTTCTCCTGAAACCAAAACGAGGTCGCCGCAGTGTAAACTCTCCTTTGCAAAGCGTTCTCCCCAGTCTTGGAGAGCCGTAGCGCTTTCAAGAATCCAGGGTTTCAAGGCTTCCCCAATTGGGTCCGGTCTCAACATCGCAAGTCAAGGGAATCTCAAAATCAGCCACGGACTCCATAAGCTGCTTTAGCTTTTCGATTTCATGACATTCATCGGGAGGCACTTCGAAAATTAATTCATCATGGACTTGCACGAGGATTCGCATTTTCAGGTTTTTTTCTTCGATATAGTCCTGCAATTTAAGCATGGCCATCTTGATCAGTTCGGCTGCGGTTCCCTGGATTTTGGAGTTGATGGCGATACGCCTCCCGGCCTCTTGTGTGGATTTATTACTCGATTGTAATTCATCGATTTTGCGTTTGCGTCCAAAGAGAGTTTGAATTCCACCGGCCTCTTTGCCTTCCTCTGCGGTTTTATCCATAAAAGATCGAATTTCAGGATAATGGGAGAAGTAGCTATCGATAAAACTACGCGCCGAGGGCACAGGGATTTTCAATTGACGTGAGAGCCCAAAGGGGCTGATTCCGTAGATGATTCCAAAATTAATGGCTTTGGCAGAATCCCTTTCTTGATAGGAAATATCTTCGAGGGGTTTGTTAAAGATCTTCGAGGCGGTTTCAGCATGGATATCTCTCTCATGAAGAAAAGCCTGTACAAGTCCCGGATCCTTGGAAACATGGGCCAGGACTCGCAGTTCGATCTGAGAGTAGTCGATAGCAACCAGGGTCCAGCTTGAATCCCGTGGAATAAATCCTTCACGGATCTTGCGTCCCCACTCCGTTCGTACCGGGATGTTTTGTAGGTTGGGATGGGTCGACGAGAGCCGACCCGTGGCGACTACGGTTTGATTGAAAGAGGTTCGAATCAGACCTTTATCGCTGGCCATTTTAGGAATAGGGAGAACATAGGTATTGAGGAGTTTGCTCAAATGGCGATACTCGGTGATAGCTTGACAGATTGGATAGAGAGGAGCGAGTTCTTCAAGGACGTCCGTCGCTGTGGAAAAGCCTGTTTTGGTCTTTTTTTTCAGGGGAATCTGAAGGTTTTCCAGCAGGATCTTGGAGAGCTGTTTAGGGGAGTTCAGGTTGAATTCGGTTCCTGCCATTTCGAAAATCTGTGCTTGCAAAGCCCTGAGCTCAGTCTCAAGCTCAATTGAGAGTTTGTCAAAAACCTTGGGGTTTATATGAAACCCATTCGATTCCATATTTTCCAAAACTTGCACCAAAGGAAGTTCGAGGTTGGTCGCCAGATTATTGAGTTCGGGTTGGTTTTCAAGCTCCTTTGAAAAGAGTTCGTAAAGCCTGAGGCAATGGTCTGCATCGGCACAGGCATAGGTGCAGGCCTTTTCCAAGGCTACATTTGCAAACGACCCGCCTTTGTCTACAAGCCCCTTGAACTCCTCAGGGTCTTCCCCGAGGTGTTCGCTGGCAAGTTGTTTGAGTCCCATTCTTCCTGTGGGGTGCAGTAAATGAGCCAGGATCATGGTGTCGCAGTATTTTTTTGGAAAGGGAACTCCCTGTCTTTGCAAAACGGACATATCAAATTTGAGGTTATGGGCAATCCAGGCTTTTTCAGGATCGGCAAAGAGATCTGCGAGAGGCTCTAGAACCTCTTTTAAGGGCAGCTGTTGAGGAACTCCAAGGTAGCTATGTCCCAGGGGGATATAGAAGCCCGAGTGGGGTTGGGTGGAGAAAGAGATTCCCACAAGGCGGGCCTGGTAGCCATCCAGGGAATTTGTCTCTGTATCAAAGGCGATGACTTTGCTAGTTTCAAGCTCTTTCAAGAGAGCTTGATAGGACTCGCGAGTTGTAATCAGCTGGTAGTTTTTTTCAGTAGGGGGCTTAGCTTTGGGGGCTGGAGTTGAAGACTCTGCATAGAGCGATTCGATCATCGAAGTAAATTCAAGCTCTTTGAGTAGATCGAGGAGTTGCGGGCCGTAGGATTCTTCCCAGGCCAGATCTTCCAGTGAAAAGGGAAGGTCGATATCGGTTTTGATACGAGCCAGTTTTTCGCAAAGAAAAGCAAGATCTTGGCCTTCAATCAGCTTTTCCTTGAGGCGTCCCTTGAAGGTCTCAACATTCTCGTAAAGGCCTTGCAGGCTATGATGCTCTCGAATCAGCTTGAGCGCTGTTTTCTCACCAATGCCGCGCACTCCCGGGATATTATCAGAGCTATCTCCCTGAAGAGCTTTGACCTGGATCAAGCGCTCGGGCTCCAAATCATAAGTCTCCTGAATTCTTTTCTCATCGTAGATTTCAATCCCGTTCTTGGAGCGAGAAGAGGTGTAGCCTACATAAACCCGCTGGCGCACCAGTTGAAATGAATCACGATCTCCCGTAATCAGATAAGCTTCCAGATCTTCATGGCTGCGGGTGAACTGGTGACTCACCGATCCTAAAATATCATCTGCCTCGTATTGGTCCAGCATCAAAGTTTGTATGCCAAGCGCTTCCGCCAGTTTCCTGGCGTACGGAAACTGTGTAACTAATTCTTCGGGAGTGGCTCCTCGATGGGCTTTATATTGCGGGTAGATTTCACGCCTGAAGGTATCCCGGCTTTTATCAAAGGCAAAACAAAGATAATCCGGTTCAAATTCCTCGAGCAGTGAGAAAAACGTCCTTAGAAAGCCAAAAAGGGCTGAGGTGACCATACCCCTGGAATTTCGCAGGGGATTTCTCATAAAGGCAAAATGCGATTTAAACAAAACGGAATGGGAGTCCAAAACAACGAGTTTTTTCATAACTCGGCATCATAACATTGATGTAGGGAAATGAATCAGGGGAAGATTGGGAGAAGGAACTAGAGAACTATCGGAAAAGATGAAGAAACCAGAAGTCAGGAGAAAGAGAAGATGGATCCCCTGGTCAAGCCAGAGGATGACAGAAACCAAGAATCAGAGGAATCATAGGAATCTGAGGAATGAAAAAGAAAGCCACTACCGCGTCATTCTCCCCCCAAAACACTCGTCATCCTACGGCTTGACCGGGGGATCCATCTTTTCTTCACCTACAAGCCTTAAAGCCCTCGTCATCCTCCGACTTGATCGGGGGACCCATCTTTTCTTCATCTTGTCTTCAGCCTTTCTTCCAAGTTGGATTGCACATCGGAGTCCGCAATGACCGAAACAAAGAGCTTTGCAGAAAACAAACGTGGATCGGATAATGGTTCAGTGCCTCTTTTGGAGGTGCGTCGACTTAAGAAGTTTTTTCCAATCCATAAGGGGATTCTGTCGTGCGGTGGACAATGTCAGCTTCACTCTTGAACCGGGGGAGACTCTTGGGTTGGTGGGGGAGTCGGGTTGTGGGAAAACCACGGTTGGACGTTGCCTTTTGCGTCTGATCGAGCCTTCCGAGGGTGAAATTCTCTATCGTGGAGAGAATATTCTCGATTTCAGCCCCAAGAAGATGATGAATCTCAGGCGCGAAATACAACCCATTTTCCAAGACCCGTATTCCAGCCTTAATCCCAGGAAAACAGTGACAGATATTGTAGGTGAAGCTTTAATGGTCCATGGGGTCTGCCAAACCGAGGAGGATAAAAAAGCCCGTGTTGCCAGCCTTCTCAATAAGGTGGGTCTTTCATCGACTTATTTACACCGCTATCCCCATGAATTTTCAGGGGGCCAGCGCCAAAGGATAGGAATTGCGCGTGCCATTGCACTCAATCCTTCGGTGATTGTCTGCGATGAGTCTGTATCGGCCTTGGATGTGTCCGTTCAGGCTCAGGTTCTGAATTTACTCATTGATCTCAAAGAGGACTTCGGACTTTCCTATATTTTTATTGCCCAC
>CAZRLV010000210.1:0-6609 GCA_964600955.1 uncultured bacterium | reverse complement strand
GAGGTTTTCTTTGGGTTGTGGGGTCATGGGTTGATTGACAGGGGGGGTGGCAATGCTGTGAGTGAGGGTCAAATTGATTCGCTGCCCCAGATCTGCTTTTGCGCCAGCATGACTCCAGTTGAGAATGAGTAGGATGTGTAGGAAGAGTGAGCAAAGAAAGGTAATTAGATAGGAGTGGCTATGCATCTTATTTCTCGTCCCTGGAGCTAGTCTCGAGGGTAATATTTTTTAACCCTAATGCGCGCGCCAAATCCAAAATACGCAATCCAGCTCCAATGGGTGAGTCCTTATGCGCCCGAATCAGCACCCTTTGATTTACCTCCAGGAGCTTGAGTCGCGAGCGTATCTTTCTCAGATCAGCAGGCGTGGACTCCAGATGATATTGCCCCTCTTGATCGATGACCACTAATTCATATTCGCCAGTTTGGACTGTGGCCGATGTTGCACCTGCCAGTTCTACGGGAAGCCCGCGTTGCTCGACCATGGAAAACAAGCTATAGAAGAAGACTACTAATAGCAAAAAGAGCACGTCAATCAGGGGGATCAACTCAATGCGTGCTCGACGCGGTATCCAATCTGATTCAGTGATCACGGGCCTTTTCTGTCTGCCCCTGGACAAGAACAACTAGGCGCGACGAGTGCCTTTCCATTTCACGTAAAAACGCGAGCAATTTAGACTGAAAATAGTTATAGGGAATTACGGTAGCAATCGCTATAGAGAGCCCAGCAGCCGTTGTAATCAGTGCTTTGGCAATTCCATGGGATACCTCTTGAGGTTTGGGCGTTCCTTCCAGCCCAAGGATCTCAAAGGATGAGATGATACCGGTTACCGTACCCAGAATTCCTAGGAGGGGAGCCAGGGTGATAATTGTATCAAGAACCATCAGCCCGCGCTTCATAGACTCGGCCTTGAACTCGGTTTTGAGACGTAACCCAGTCTTCAGATCAGTCTGATCTTCCTTCAAGGCCAGGACAAGAATCTCGGCTCGGGCATCGCCTGGCAAGTCGACATCTTGAACAATCTGCTCAAGTTTTCCAGCTTCAACGGAGTCAAATAGGGATTCAACAACTTGATCCTCATACCCCATGGAAGTTCGTATCCAAAATATAAGGCGCTCCAGAATAATCGTGACAGCCAAAAGAGAGCAAAGCAAAAGGGGAATCATCAAAACCCCACCCTGCTCAAAAAATGTGATCATGGTTTTAAAGAAGAACCAATGGAAGCAGTAGAAGCAGTTGAATCAATAGAATAAGTCATTCCAGACTACGATCTAATCCATCCTCTTTCTTTCCATTTCGTGTTTTTCGTGTTTTTTGTGGTTAGAATTATTTTTTCCTACTTCCCATCTTAGCACACCATGGTTGACTCTCTGATCTGCATATGAGATTCTGTGGTCCATAAATAATTCAGGAAGATTCCATTGGGAAAACGGTGAAAATCCGTTGCGGACCCGCCGCTGTAACCGGGGAAGAAAACCACAAAATGCCACTGTCATAGACGGGAAGGCGTGGTGAGTATGATGATCCGGAAGCCAGAAGACCTGTCTCTTGAATTTTAAATAGGTATGTAACTCTCGGGTGAAGGAGTGGGTACCAAGTTTTGCCTACCTGGGCAGGTTGGTTTCCTTCTCCTCTTTAATTGGAGGAAAACATGTTTTTGAGATCTATGGCCCTGGTTGCTTGTATACAGGCAACCCTCGGGGCCTCAGCACCAGTTCATCATGAAGAAGGCATTGAAGAAATTATTGTCACAGCCACCAGAACCCCTCAAAAAAAGGGACATCTAGGCAGCTCGGTCTATGTTTTAGATCGGAAAACCATCGAAGATAGCGGTAAAACCTCGGTAGTGGATCTACTGCGCACTGTTCCGGGGGTTTTTGTTAAAACTACGGGTGGTCAAGGTGGAGCTACCAGTATTTCGCTACGAGGTATTGCGTATAAATACGCCCTGGTCATGGTCGATGGGATGAAGTTGGCTGACTATATGGGCAATGGGGGTAGCGGACAACCCGTGCTCGATCACTTGAATTTGGATGAGATTGAGCAGATCGAGGTGGTTTACGGACCGCAGAGCACGCTTTGGGGTTCCGACGCCGTGGGAGGAGTGATTCAAATCCTGACCCGCAAGGGAAAAGGTCCGAAAAAGGCCTGGATTTCCCAGGAGTTTGGGAGCTTTAGTACCCTACGGTCTAGTTTGGGGTTTTCCGGCGCTAATGATAACAACGACTTCGCCTTCACCCTTTCAAGAACGGACATGGATGGGTTTTCAGATGCCAAAAGAACGAATCCATCCATGTTTGGAGGAAATGCAGAAGACGATGGTTATGCTAACCTGAGCGCAGGAGTTCGTCTAGGTTTCTTTCATGCAGGGGGGAGCGAAACTCGCTTTTATCTTAATAAGAGCCGCACGAAAAAAGATTTGGATGGTTTCTTTGATAGTAATGGCCCCACGGATCAAAACTCTATTAGTGAGACAGATGATCTCTATTACCGATTGGAGCATAAGCGGTCCCTGAAGCAGTTTGATGAGTCCTTTTCCTATTCATTTTCCAGGTTTGATTCGTTTAGCAGGCTTGATACGATTAGCGCTTTTGGGCCTTTCCAGCAGGACACGCGTTTCATCGGCAAGATTGGAATTTTGGGCTGGCAAAGAGACTATGACCTTGGAGATCATGGGCTAAGTTTAGGCTGGGAGCTTGAACAGGATCGTGGCTCAAGTCTGGCAGATGATGGCATCAAGACTCGCACGACTTCTTACTATATGCAGGCTCAGCTAAACTTTTCTGAGAATTTTTCGATTGGCCTCGGAGCCCGTCGTGACCAACATAGTAGCTTTGGCAACCATCATACTTGGAAAATCAGCCCTTCATTGCACCGAGGTTCTGCACGTTATTTTGGATCGCTAGGAACCAGTTTCAAGGCTCCAACGATTTTCGAGCTTAGTTCACAGCAGCAGTTTTTCAATAATATTCAATTGGATCTGGCCAGTAATTCTAATCTTAAGCCGGCCTCAGGTAAGGGCTGGAACTTTGGAGTTGAAAAAGATTTGGGCCGGGATATGGTCATGAGTTTTACGATCTTTCAAAATGATATCGATAGCGCCGTAAGATTTTTGTTTGCGCCTTTTCCGCAAACAACTCCCTTCGGGTTTGAAAACACGGGTTCTGTCAAGTCCAAGGGCCTTGAAATTGCCCTGGACAAACGGATATCTAAAAAGTTTTCGTATCAGACCCATTTTACGAGAAGCCGAGCGCGAGAGTTCCCAGAGGGTACACAACTTCGCAGACAGCCCCGTCATCAGTTCAATTTAGACTTAAACTATCAGGCCACCGATACTGAGAGTATGGGCCTGTCGTTCAGGCGCAGCGGTGCTCAGGTGGAACGCTATGCAACAGCCTTTGGTGCGGCCCAGGTGACTCAATCTGCCAAAGTCGCAGACTTCAGCTATCAAAAGAAACTGGAGGGTGGAAAACAGTGGGGCCTAAGGATCGTAAACCTATTTGATTGGGACTACGAGGATATTTTAGGTTACAGAGCCGCCGGAAGAAGTTACTACCTGAGTTATAGGTATGAATTCTGAGGATTAAACCACGAATAATGTGAAATTGGGAAGGTACTAGAAGAACTATCGGAACTACAGGAAGCATCGGAATGGAGAAAGGTCACCCACCGTCATTCTGAACTTGATTCAGGATCCAGGGGTTTAGCCACAGATGGCTATTTGAGCAGGAAGATGGATACTGAAACGAGTTCAGCATGACGCATTTGTGGCATTCATGCAGTTCTTCGGCTTAACTAAACACCATTGAGCTCAAGCCGGAGGATGACGGGGGTTGGGGGTGCAGAGGATGACAGAAATTACAGCTCTCAGCCCTGGCTTTTATTCTCCGGGCGCTATGCTTTTTGAGGGTGAGAAGGCGCTTTCTCCGTGCTCGTCTATGGAGGTGACTGCCACGTAATAGGTGGTGCCGTTGGTGAGCCCGGTGATGGTTGTAGGCGAAGTGGCTCCCTCAATCTTCTCTTTGGGCATCATCCAGGGACTGGTAGAGTAATAGAGGTTATAACCTGTGGCTACGTCCACTTCGTCCCAGGACACATCGATCTGACCGTCGCTTGCAGAGACTTGAATTTCAGACGGAGCTGAAAGAAAGCTGACCTCAAGGACCAGGGTGACTTTCTCTTTGCTCGTCTTAATATCTTTGACCTCGAAGCGTTCGCGCATGTCTTCAGGAAGCCTTGGGGCCAAAAGCTGTTTCATGTCCAGCGTTAAGTCAGAGAGAGTGAAAAAAACCGTGTCATCCTCATGCACAACCGTCTCCACTAGAAGTTCCTGCTCCTCGCCATCAACAGTGGGCAAAATGGGGCCAAGCTTTTCTTTGAGAACCACATTGAGCTTTTCACCCCAATATTTAAACGTGGATTCGATACCGGTTCCGATCAACCAACGTGCTGCCTTGGCATACCAGGAACTTGAAGTGCCGCCCAGATACTTGGGCATGCCGCCCTTTGGAAGCTCATCTTCAGGGGGATACCAGCCGGACCCCAAACCGAGTTGGATTGTGGATGAAACCATCATAAAATTGGGAGTTTCTGACATGGTTCGAATCACTTCCATGCGGCTAGTGAGATAAGAATAGCGTCTACCGAGGACCGGCCAATCTAAGACCAGCTCCCACTCTAGGGTTATATCCACACTGTCAGGTCGATTCCAGTAGCGATTGATTCCTTTATATTCGTGAAGTCTCAAATATCCAATCAGCTTCTGCCCGGCAATGACCTTTTCAAAAATTTTGGTTTCAACTCCAAACAGACTTTCAAGCTTAACCTGGATCAGTATGTCGATATCCGGTAATGCAACATCCTTAGTGATAACCGTACTAGCCTGGGTTTCCGGGGCTGCAGGATCGCCGGCTTCGTCCTCTGTGTAGAGGGCTTGGAATCGAGCCTTGCGCAAATCTGAGGACTCAAGAAGACCTGGAGCGACAGCTCCGGACAAGCTAAAACAGGCTAGAAAAAGGATGCTGAGAATATACATAGATTTACCTCTTACTTTAAGCGGATGGACCCTCCTGAACTACAATACGCAATGACCTTTGTATTAGTTTCCAATTATCAGGATTATTTCCCTAAAAAGGCCAAGATTTTTTCAACTGGCCTTCCAATCACGGCTCGACTGCCATTTTCAAGAATAATGGGACGCTCAAGGAGCTTGGGAACCTCAACCAGGGCTTTAACCAGATCGGCTTCGCAAGAATCCTGACCCAGGCCCATCTCCTTATACTCCTTTTCCTTGGAACGCATAAAATCTGAGACTGGAACATCAAGGCGACTCTTGAGTTCAAGTGCTTCAGCTTCTGAAAGCCCTTCTTCAAGGTAGAGCTTAATTTCAAAGGTTTCTCCTGATTCTTCGAGAATCTTTAGAGATTGACGACTTTTCGTACATCTTGGATTGTGATAAATCCTAAATTTTGTCATAGCCCAGTTCCTTTGATCGCCCAATGAAAAACCGTGGAGTGTATCAAAGCCATACCCTGAAATCAAGCATGTTTTCCCAGATCAACAGCCCGATAGCAAGGATTAACGCATTGGCTCGAAAGAGAAGGGGAAGAGTGTTAAAAGCCACCTTTTCATCGGTTTGCAGAAAAACCATGGCACGTTCTTCCAAAAAAATGCTCAGAAAAAAGCTCAGGCCAAGATAAGCCAGGGCAAAGCCTCGATACAGGGCTTGATCATGTGCGCACAGTCCCAAGAGGATGATCCCCATCAGGGTCACGCTGAAATAGACCGGGGAGAAGCCCGAACATATTTTTAAGCCAACCAGGCCCTGTGAGGACTTCTGTAGAAAATAAGGTAGTAAAATCAGGGCCAGAATGGCTGTCTGAGAATCTAAAAAGAGAGCCGTTAGCAGTAGTCCACAAAAAAGAGAGGGCAGGCTCACACAGACCGCAGCAAAGGTTGAAAAGCCAAGCTTGAAGGGTGAGCTTATTTTAAAAAACAGGGCCTTGACGGTCACAGCCGCAAGGAGTCCATAAATCAAAGAGGGTTGCCAGACTCCTTGCGGCCCCTCAAAGACAAGAGGCAGTATGGCTACGCTAGTACTGGCATAAAAATCTGGAGCGAGCAAAAATGCAAGGAGTACTAACCGCATCATTATCTGGAATGAGTTCCGGATCACCAGCTACTGGTTTGTGTGCGCTACGAGATTTTTAATCCCTGTTGAGTACCTCAGACAAAACGGAATTGATAACTTCCATGGTAAAGGGTTTGCGCACAAAGCTCTTGATGGTGCTCGAAGTTTCATCTTTCATGGTTTCAAGTTCGTTATCATCAAACCAGCCCGACATGATAATGACTTTGACTTCTGAATCTATCCCGGCAAGTTCATGCACCAAATCAAAGCCATCGCTTTCTGGCATCATCATGTCTGTAATGACAGCATCAAACTTTTTGGTGTCTAAACGAAACAACTTCAAGGCTTCGCGTCCATCTTTAGCCTCGACGACTTTATGGTTTTGAAATGTAAGAGCCCGCCTGAGCAAAACTCGAATCGGTTCCTCATCATCCACCACTAGTATACGTGCCATCTGCCTGCCTTTTGCGCTAATTGAC
>CAZRLV010000209.1:5750-6617 GCA_964600955.1 uncultured bacterium | reverse complement strand
CCTATTTTTTGGCTTAAAAAAGCAAGAATCCCTTATCGCCGCATGTTTGCGGGATCGCCAAAGTGAAAATACAGCTATAAACAACAGCTTGAAATACCGTAGGGCCATGTTTAGATAGTCAAGAAGAAGAATCTGGCTTGGCTCCAATGGAAAAGAAAAGGCACCCACAAGCCCTGGCGGCCTACAGATGCCTTCGGTTGTTTTGGGGTCAATGTATCTTTCCTCGCGATCGTCCAGACCGGCTCATGGAATAGTTATACCTCACGCCTTTTTTGAAATAAGCCAGCGATTTACCATGATACCGATAGGCGGTGATGAGGGTGTTCGAGGTAGCATCCAAAACGAGAGTTATGCCCCGATAACTCTTGGGGAGTTTGTAGCTATCGCAAATTCTGTCCGTCAAGATCTGAAACAAAACCCCTCGATTATAGATCCGTTTGCCAAAACGCATCGCTAAGTCTACCCCATGCGCCGGAAGCGTTCGGTCACGCAATCGCTTCATAAAATGTGCTGTTGCCGTACAATTTTGAAAAGTCATGATCTCCTCCTTTTGTTAGCCAGGTTTTTAAACAAAAACAACCCTCTACAAATGGCTGGAGACCAGATGGGTCAAAATTGGGAATACTCTAGGACTTGAATCGTTGTCGCTTTGTCCATTTCTTAAAACGAAAGCTCTTGCCAAATGAAGAGTTTTCGCCAAACTTCCTCTCACCGGCTGTTAAGACTCTCTGAATTGCCTCTGCCCTAGATGTCATAGGAAGATTACAAATACGAGCCAGGTGAGTCACAAAATTTGGCAAGGAAGTGGATTCCAGAATGCTGACTTTCATTTTCTTAATTCGTTTAAATTGAACACCACTCATGATG
>CAZRLV010000209.1:0-5740 GCA_964600955.1 uncultured bacterium | reverse complement strand
ACCAACCCGAGACGGACATTGGTCTGTGATGTTCTCCTAGACTTCCTTCTAAGTTTTTTTTCGTCTTCAGACAAATCTAGACATTTGCCACCCGTCTTCAACTCCAAAACATAAATAGTCTTCTTATTTTGAAAAACCAGATCCATCTCCTCAAGGTTCGTACCCTGATCGCTTCTTTTTACCGACCAAAACACAGGCTTTACCCCAAGGATCCCCAATAGATTGCCTACATAAATTTCAAAAAGGGGACCTTTATCGTGAATCTTGCCCATCTTGAAAGGAAAGCACCTCTTCCACTGCCAGCCGGAATCAATCAGGGCTCGAGTGACTTTTTCCAAATCCGGTAAAACAGGTAATTCTATACCCCTTAAATCTTCATAGGGAGGCAGGTGCCAATGCTTTCGCAATCTTGCCAAAGCGTTTGCCGCTGTTTTAGAAGTTTCTAAATCTTTTTCCAGTAATTCCAAGGCTCTTAGCCAGAGCTCTGGATCGGCGACGCACTCAGGGAACTTGAAGCCTTCCTCCCATTGGCAACGGTCTTGGACTTTGAAAAAAGTCTCCCAGACGCGACGATTCATGGGGTCCGACTTAAGCAGGGACTGGAGCAGAAAACGAACCTGGTATGCATGCTTCCCTAGCTGCGCATTGCCATTTCCCATGAGCCTATTAACAAGCAACAGGGTGGTTTCAAGATCGATTTTTTGGCAGAAATGTGCAAGGTCTTTTGATGAGAGATTAATTGCAAACTTCTGCAATAGCTTCAGCCTAGTTTTCTCAGGTAAGGATTTGAACCCTCTGGAACTTTTCAGCCGCTGAAATTCCGTCAAATTCCAGCGCTTCACTGGGACATGAGTAGAATTAAGATAAATATCAGAAAAGTTACTTCCCTCAAATCCTCTTTTACTATCAAGAAATAATTGCCAGATATTTTTCAAATCCCTTTCTCTGGTTGTCCTATTTCCCAGGCTTATCTTATCCTCCAGAATTTCCGCGCAAAATGCTGCGGGATTCCATCCGCTGATTTCCAGTCTGGCCAGCCTTGCGTCCCAATGAAGAGGCAGGATTTCTTGAAGCCAATTCCGCAGCAAGGCGGATTCCCCCTCGTTTAGCTCTCGACTCTTCAGGACCTGGGCTAGAAATCCATTGTAAAAGTCCAGAGCTCCAAAACTCTCCGGCGTATTAAGGAGCTCTCGGTGATGTTCAAGAGCGGTTTCTACGGACCAGTTTTGAGCGAGATTGAAGAAGGGTTTGGATAGGATTTGAATTTCATCTGAATCCATTTGCTCAAAATTAGCTTTATGAGATAGACAGAATTCTTTCAATGCCTCGGAATCAAGTTCAGTATGCACCTTGATTGAGTGGACTAATTCCAGAAATTCATGAATCAATAGCTTGGGAGGAGAACTTGGCACGACCCCAGTTTACCCCTTCTCAAAATCATCTGCCATCTCCTCATTTTGAATCTGGTATACAAGAGGATATATTAGAGACTATGTGTTTGAATTTCTCACCAAGCCTTGAGAATCTGTTTCCTTTCGAGAATAGCCATCAGATTCCCGTGGGACTTGGAGACTTTCATAAGGTACAAATAGCAGCCAGGCTATTGTGTGAGCATCAAGACAAGCCTCTGGCTCTTAGCGGAAGACTGATAGAAACCGCTGAAAGCTTTGATATTAACCCCGTTTCCCATCCTGCATCGATCGCAGATACGAGTTGCCAACCACTGCAATGGCATCTTTTTCTTGATGAAAATGCCAGATCCGGCGATTTTCTTTTCCCGCACGACCCCCTGCACCCTATCCCGTATTCCAACCGTCCTTATGCCGACCCCTTATTCCAAGCTAAAGTCGAGGATTCTAAAAACCTTAATGAGTGTAATTTTATCCTCGTCCAGGGACATGGTAAGCTAAATAATGTCCCAGACCCTGATTTTGATACGCTTAAAAAATTGCCAGCAGGAAAAATTATATGGCTAAATGCCTGTAATCAGGTTGCTGACCCTGCAAATCATCTGCAAAGCTGCTACCAACATCGTCTATCTAATGAAAAGGCAATGGAGCTGACAAGGCTAGGACAAATCTGCATAGCGCCAGCCTTTGAAATTCCGTTGTGGGTTCTGCCGGTAATCAATCAACATCTATTGAGAACTTTGCGCATGACTGGCGGCAGTGGGTTTCTTTCTCAGTGCTTTCCCACGGTTTTAAGGCAGATTCACCTCAGCGTTTTTCCAAGGGGAGAGTGGGACTTCCCGCGCTGTTTTGATGAAATTCAGCGCTATAAACATGAAACAAAAGTAACTCTAAGCGACTTCTTTGCGCACCTCTCCCTGGGGGCCTACGCAAAGCGGGATTTTCTCACACCAAGACTTGATGAGGATCTACCTGATTTAGCGGCACAGGAAATAAGTGAAATAGGGAAAGCACTGAGCAAAGCGCAAATCAAAAAAAAGCAAAAAAGCTGTATCGTGATACCCACCAAAGGAGATGGGGAACTCTTAAAAAATATTGCCAATGTTTTGCGTGACGGGCAGATTCGGTTATGGAGTCGCGGCTTGAATAAAGACAAGGCATGCGTCCTTTTAACCCTGCCGTGCTTTTTAGGCAATATGCATCTTGGTTTTGACGAAGAAGAAATAGCAAGGCAGTTAGGTCACTGTCTCAAAGGAGTTATTCAAAGGTTTGAGGCTAAGGCCATTGAAGTTCATATTTTATCAAAAGTTGGCGGCGACTCTGTCCATGACAAAGCCTTTTTGCACTGGTGCGAATTATGGGAAAGTATTCTTGAAAACTTCCTGGGAGACCATCAATTTTTCCACCACCGCGCTGTTTTGGATGGAACAGGGTTGATGAATCTGAAAAACGCTACCATTTTCGGATTTGACCGTGGCCATTACCAAGCCTGGAAAGATCAAAACTCCGACCTTGTATCTTCACTGCAAAGTCTAGAGAGTAATACTTTTGAAGCCATTGCTTTGTACTGGTACCTCTTTTACGAACTTGGACTTAGTTTTACACAATTGAGCCCAGCAAAATCAGACTTTAACCCAATATTTGCGAGACGTCTTCCTGATGTTCACGAATTCGAGGAAGGCACATAAAAAAGGCAGTCTTCAATAAGTTCTGATTCATCCGACCGGCGAACCGATACGGAGATAAGGTAGTACCCCTTATTGGTGAGTTCCAAATAGTCCGGGTATTCCATGCGATAGGGTTCTGGCTCGCAGGCAATTAGGGCAGAATCAACCCCCGAAGAAGGCTTAACTATTATCTGTATGACCGACTGCCCCTGTCTTTTACCTAATGCACTGTGCAAAGAAAACCCATCATATTCAAATCGATTATATGGTTTTAACCCTGTTATTTTTTCAGAAGGGCTGCCTTTGTCTGCGGCCACTTTAAGCTCAGAAAAATCAGAAGCCAAATGCGTGGGTTTTGTACGCGACCCCGTTTTCTGCGGCCCTGGATAACGAATAATTTTTGCTTTTTCGGCTGAGAATTCAAGCTCTAGTAATTTGTCAAACTCGTCAAAAAACTCTGGACTGGAGCTATCTTGAACGCAAAATTTTCTCCATGACTCGCTATAGTTGCGGGCTAATATTTCATTGAGATAATCTGTGAGCTGGCCTCTTCTAAGGTAATACTTGAGATCAAAAATATGCCTTTGGCTTTTAGGAAAACTTTTCTCTAAAAGGAATTTCAAGATGGGGTTACGGCATCTTCCATAATAATGCCTGACCAGTACCTGTAGGTACTCTTCGGCTTCGAGGTGATGCAACGGCGTGAATGGAGAAAATGCAAAGGTGGGGCATATGGTGAGTATAGTTTGTACTAAAGGTCTTAAAAGCGGTCTGGTCGTGCCGTATTCAGATAGATCTTGAAGCAAGGGTAAGAAAAGTCTTTCTAGTCGCGTAGCAACATCAGGTTCAGTGAGGCCTTCAAGGCGATTATAGGCGTATGTATTAAACCACTCGCCCTCAAAGATTTCCCAGTTTTCATGGTCGTTGAAATAAGACTGTCCCTTTTGCGTGCGGTAGAAATGCACAAGATATTGACGGATTGACGGGTTATTATCGAGATGTGCGGGGTCCACGATAAGCATAGCCAGAGCATGCAGGGGGTCCTGATCCCACATCCCGCTCCAGATTTCCAGATTACTTGGTTCAGGCTTCATATTCATCATCCGATTCGAAAAAAGAAGAATTTAATCCTTCATTGATTTGCGTTCGAGAGGGCCTGTTTTCTTTTAGAAACTTTATGACACCCACTCTTGTACGGTAGAGGTTATAAAGAAAAGATTGCAGTGCCTTTCTATCAGGTAACTGGAATAGATCCATACCAAAATTGGGAAACCAACTTACCGGCTCAGTCCAATTATAGACCTCGGACCCTTTTGAGTAGGTTGGAACTTTCAAACCGTTCGCAAGTTGCTGGACTATGGCGTGCCAGCCCTGTAGATACTGGAATTTGATATAGTCCTGAAAGAAGTATGTCCTGGAGCGCTGTATGAGTATCTGCACGCAGGCTTCACCATGGTCATACTTCTGAAAATGCAGTTCATGGATTTTATGCATCGTCGAAGGTTTAGGAAAAAAATAGTGTTCCCCAGATGAGAGTTCAAAAAGCTCATGATGATTCTTAGCATCAGTTTTGGACAAAAAATTCTCGGCTTTCGCGACGAGAACAGGGTGGTTTTCCACGAAAGAAAGGAAGGCATCGTAATGTTTTTTGACGACATCTTTTCTTACCTGCCTTGCGCATCGAAATGCCCCTTCAAGAAAGTTGGTCATGCTCTCAGCACAGTCTGCGGCCTGCAGGGCAGACTCCCTGGCCTCCATAACCTTCAGTACCTGATTCTCCTCAAACCCGGTTCGCAAAGACGCTCCTGCACGCTTAGTTGCTGGAGTCTCATCCATCCACGGAAATCCCGTTTCAGGCTCTATCTCTTCGCTCTCATCTGAGGTTTTTACAGCCGGAACCCTATCAAAAAGCTGGATTCTGAATTTTTTTCTAAGACTGGCGTTTTTGTAGAAAATTGGCTTGAAATAAAAGCGCCATCGGTTGGGGTCTTTCTCTTTGGTACCGAACGGCAGATCAGACTCGCCTTCCACTTGGCGGACTTTATTCAGCCCCATTTCCACCGTTCGCAAGGCATCCATGCACTCGATAGCGGCATTCTCCCGGCAAGGCTCAATCTTTTCCAAAACCTCGTAATATGTTTCCACAAAAGCCTTAAATCCTAAGGAAAACCAGTCGGTGGAACCATGCATTATACCCAGGCAAAGAAAATTCCATTCTATGGCTAAACACACTTCATCAGGTGTAACGATTTCTTCATCACTACCCCGGACTGAATCCGGTAAGGAACCTATCAGATCAGAGAGTCGGATCTCGGTGATATCAGCGCTTCGATTTCCAGTTGTATGAAACCTGTAGAAGTATTTGTAGATGATCTCGGATTCATTTTTCAACTCACGATGTGAGACCAGATTGTCTTTATCTTCATTGAGTCGTTGCAACGCAGCCAAAAAAACCGCAACGTATTCAGTTTCTCGCTCAGAAAGGTGGTCTACGTTTAGCGGATACCTCTTATAAAAAAGCCCGGCCAAGGTGCCGGGGGCAGCCTCCCTCAAGTAGTGCACCAATCTTGATTTTACATCCATATATCCCAGTCTAAGCGGGTCTTAGATGAAACTCAAGAAATCTATCAGGATAGGTTCATCATAGAGTTAAAACCATGTCTA
>CAZRLV010000208.1:0-6633 GCA_964600955.1 uncultured bacterium | reverse complement strand
CGCGCGGTCACCCGCGCCCCCCGGGGCCCGCCCCCCTGCGCGCCGCGGCCGTCGCGGGGGTTATGCAAATCTCTTTCCTATTATTTGCTGTTTTTAGGCTTTTTCATGGCCCTGGTTCACAAAGAGAGAAAATCATTGCACGACATTCTTTCATCGTCCAAGGTTTTAAAAACTTCAGACGAGCATGAAACCATTGCAAGAATCTTAGCTGGACTGGACTCTTGAAGATGGCTCATGGGTAGCCGATGGGTTAGGTGGGGGTAACTGTTGCGCGGATTTAGGATACCAATAATAGCGAAAGGGTATTAAAATCGGATTGCCATGATTCATTCTTGGGTTTCTAAATTATTGTTGACCGCTCTGGTCCTGAGTTTTCAGGGATCTGTCCTATTCTCCGAGGAGGACTGGGAGGACGATGTTTATGAGGATGAGGAGTACGGGGTAGAGGCAGGGGCGTCTTCAGTGGTTGCCATCCTGGATCTTCTGGATGAAAACCGGGGTCAAAAACTTAAGCCCGCGGATTTTATCTTCCCTTTCTCAGGTCAGCATACCCCTATGTTGGCCAATCGGTTGGTGGCTTCGGTCCAGGGGGTTGCCTCGGGGTTTCGTTCCAATCGTGTGATTCAACAAAAAAAGCGCAAGAGAAAAGGACGTCGCCTGAAATCAAAGAATGTGGGGCAGAGGTTTGGAATTACCGTTCCAGAGGCCGGGGCAGAACTTGCTCGTCAGCAGTCGGGCTCTGGTGAAGGTGGAGAAAAAGGCGGAATTCGACGCCTGAGAACTGCGGGCACCCGTGGCAAAAAGAAAAAAGTCGTTATGCCTGAGTTTGAAATTGACGGAAAATTTGGAACGCGCGAAGAACAGTTTATTGTGGTCGGTAATCGTTACTACACCATCGATGATCGTCTAAAAGGCTCGCGGAGTTTGCGCAAGGTGAGGCTGGTGGGTATTGACGATCAGTTCGCCTATTTCATCTACAAAGATGTTTCCTTCGTAAAAAAAATCCGCGCTTTAGAGTCGGTATTTTAGGAATCAAGAATCAGAGGAATCATAGGAAGTAAGATTATTTCGACCTTTTGAATGGATCCCCCGGTCAAGCCGTAGGATGACGGATTTTGATTTCCCATTCCGATGATGCCTCTAGTTCCTTCTTTATCTTCATTTTGAATTCTATGATATGATCCGGCCCTTTTCCTGGGTTGGGTAGGATGTTTAAGTTTCCTCATTTCATTACGTTTTTGACTTTCCTTTGCATAGTCTTTTTTCTAGCGGGCTGTGGCGGTCCAGATCCTGAGACTGAAATCACTTATCAGCCCGTGCTTGAGGACGTTAGTCAGAGAGTTTTGGCGCGGGGGGAAGTTCGGTCTCTTTCAGAAATCACCATTGTTTGCCCCCAGAAAATGGAGGGGGTTATTCTCAGCATGATTCGACCGGGCACCCATGTAAAAAAAGGGGATACCGTTTTGCGGATCATGGCCGACTCCATGGAAAAGGATTTGAAAACCGCTGAGCGAAAGCTTCGCTATAACCGTCGCAAGCTACGCCGTATCCGTAAGGAGATAGAACAGGAAACTCTGAGCCTCGATCTTGAGGTTTTGGAAAAAGAGATGGCCTTCAAGGTCAAAGAGATTGAGGTGGAAAAGGCTCTGGGCGAGAAAGATTTGCGGGTGATTCAGAGTTTGGATTTGAATCTCAAACTGCTTGAAGAACGTCATAAGCATCTTCAAGGGCGCGTGCAAGTGCTTGCGGTCCTATCCAAGAATGAGTCCGTGGCAGACAGTGATTTTCAGCGATTGAAAAAAGATCTGACCATTGCGGATCTGAATCGCAAGTTGGGAAGTCTTGAAAAAAAAGAGAAGGTCGAGGGACTGGTAGGCAAAGCCCGCGACAAACTTTTTTTAGAGCGGGATATGCTAAGTCGCGAGTGGGAGCGGGCTTTACGCACCCGCTCAGAGAAGCTCAAGTCCCTGCCTTTGAAAATAGAGAAACGGGAACTGATCATTAAAAAACGCTCCCGAGAGGTGGAGCAGGTCAAGTCCCGGCTCGGAAAAACAAGGATTACGGCGCAAGCTTCAGGGGTTTTCTTGCAGGTAAAACACCCCTGGAACGGGAGCTTTATTGGGGTGGGAACTGAGGTCAGCGCTCGTATGCAGCTTGGAAAAATTATTGATTTCAGCTCGCTACGAGCGCGGCTCAAGCTTGAGGAAAAGGATATTGATTTGATTGAGCAGGGCCAGGCTGTGGAACTGAGCCCGCTGGGACGTCCCGGATTAATGATTCAGGGCCGAATCTTGTCCATTGAGGCCATGGCTACTTCTTATAACCCCTCGGATCCGCGGTCTCGAAGATTTCACGGGGTTGAGGTGGAACTTCTGAACTCCCAAGCGTTGCTTCCAGGTGAGACCGTTGAGGGTTCCATACTTGTGCGCCAGTATGCACAGGTCTATAAAATTCCCAAGGAGCTGGTTCGATCCGAAGGCAAAACGATCTGGTTGAAGGCGCGGCCCCGGGAGATTCAGTTATCTTCATTTATGACGGTGGAAGGGTTTTATCTGATCCCGGCAAGTATTGGAAACCTACGATTGGCTTATGTTCTGGATTAGTCTTTTTCTGGTGATTTTACCCGGAGTTACCTTTGCTCAGGTCCGAGTTGACCGCGGCGATGTCTATCTTACAGTGATTCTGGATGGAAAGCTGATACCTCGCAAAACTCTGTCCATCGAATCTCCATTTGATGGGGATATTTTGCAGCTAGCGAACCAGGGGGGTTCCGTGGAGACCGGGACCGTACTGGCAAGATTGAATCCCGTGGAAATCCGCGAAAAAGCCAACAGAAGCCAGTTGGAGTTGGAAATTCGAAAGACCCAGGAGAGGCGCGCTGATTGTGATCGTCGCATTGAGGCTCTAAACGACAGAGATATGTTTGAGCTTCGCGAAAAAGAAGTTGGAATTCAGGAAATTCTTTTAGACATGGTGCTCAGAGAGCGAGAACCCGTACGTCTTTTAAAGACCAAGCTTGAAATTGAAAAGGCGCGGCAAATGATTGATTTCCTTGAGAGCCACCTGGGGGAATTAGAAGCCTTGGGTGAGTCGGGGGCCCTTTCAAAAGCTGAGTTAGACACAGAAAGACTACGACTTCAGGAGTATCGAGTTGCCCTGAAACAACTGGAGCTTGAATTTGAGCGCTTTCGTAGTGGAGATGCTCTGGAGATCCAAATCGCAAAAAGGGATCTTGAGCGTATAAGGCTGAAGCGCGATTTTGCAAAACAACGCTTGGAGGAGAACAGAACCTTGAGAAAACTGGCCATCTCCGTGTCCGAATCTGAAATTGAAGCGCTGCGCTCGAAGATGGAGGAGCATTCAGAAGCACTGGCTCAGTCCGAAATTTTGGCTCCTGCAAAGGGTATTTTTCTTATGCGTGAGCATTGGATTGGCAATGGCTATGGTCTCTATCAACGGGGGCATCGCCTGGGCAAAGGAGCAAACCTTGGTCTTTTGGCTTTGGGGGGAGGGCTCAAAGCTAAGTTTGAGGTAAAAGAACGAGATTTGGCATTGATTCAAAAAGGTCAGTCTGTAGCCTTCAAGGTTTTTCCTTTGGGGAACCGCTGGTTCAAAGGGCAGGTTCTTAAAACCCAGGCTATTTTGCGTGAGGTTGCTCGCTGGAAAAAAGATTTATATGCGCTTAAAACGGGTTCGGTAGAGATGGAGCTTCTTCAGACCAGTGCTGCAATGAAACCGAATATGACGGTTTTAGCCAAGGTTATAGTCCAGCAGAAAAAAGGAGTGTTGCGGATTCCGCTGCATTGTCTGGATAAAAACCACGGGCTTGTCCTAGAGAGGGGGGGAGGTCAAACGATAAAGCCAGGACTCATAGGGATTCATTACGCCGAGGTTATCAGCGGTCTGCGAGAAGGTCAGGTTTTAGACTGTAAGACTGAGGGTTTTGCGGGAATTGATTTTGACTCCAAGGCTAAAGCCCGGCGTGAAGATGTGTTTGAAACAGTTTCAGGTCAGGGAGAACTGCGAACCCTTAAGGAGGACTTGATCACCCCCGGATTCACTTCCTCGATTCGTAAACTGGCACCCTCTGGTTCTGAGATTAAAAAAGGTGATCTTTTGGTTCTTCTTGATATGAAAAACCTGGAAAATGAACTCAGACAAAAAGAGGTCGAAGAAACCGAAAAAGACATGGACTTCAAGGTGGCTAATATGAGCTCAAAAACAGAGATACATTCCCTAAGGCAGGAGCTTTCAAAGCGTGAGCTACGCTGGTCTGTGGAAAAAACACAGCTTGAGATTCTGGAATCGGGCGGAGGTGAAATCCAGGTCCAAAAAAGTAGTTTAAAAAGGGAGGTTGCTGAGGCTGAACACCGTTACCAGGAGCTTTTTTTGAAGATTCAGGACGCCTTAAAATCACAAGGCTATGTGGATACTCGCGACTACCAGGCTAGCCTGGAAAAATTTAAGAATTCACAAATTCAAAAGCAGATTCGAGAGCTAGAAAGCAAGCTCGAGTCCTCGCCCGCCCCTGATTTCAAACTGAAGGAACAAAGCCTTAGACTTAAGTTTGCCAAAGCTTCGCTCGGCCGAGCCAAAGAGAATCTTCAGTGGGTTAAAAAACGATCAAAGCAGGAGGTTGAATTGGCAAAGCTAAGACTGGACCTGGCCCGCTTTGAGGTGGATCGATTGAAAAAAAGGATGAAAAACGCTGAAATACGGGCAGAAAAAAAAGGCGTGTTTGTGCATGCCGAACACTGGGCCCAGGGAAAGATGACCCCCTATAAGGTTGGGGATAATGTTCGTCCGGGTTCTGTTGTAGGCAAGGTTGTTCAGTCAGGTTCATATCGCATTCGCGGTAGATTGTCAGAAGATAGTTTTCACAGACTGATTCGAGGCCAGGATGTGGAATTTTTTCTATCAGGGCGACGCGAGAGGATATTTAGTGGAATCTTGGAGCATATCTCGGCGGTTCCCTATCGCACCCATCGTCTTTCCAGAAAATCGGCCCCCACGATCCAGGTTTTAATTCAGGTCAATGCAAAGAGTCGCAGTTTCCAGCCCGGGTCCTCGGTTCAGTATGAAATTCAAGTTTCGCCCCCTCGCAAAGGCGTGACCATTCCCTTTCCTGCTCTATACGAAAATAAGGGTTCTTTTTATGTATTTACATCCCCGACTGTTTCAGGTTTTAAAGAGGTTCAACCTGGAAAACGCAAAGGCGGGAAAATTGAGATTCTCTCAGGGTTGAATGCTGGAGACCTAGTTTATTTCAAGGGCCTTCAATGAAGTTTGATTTTCTTTTACGTGAAAGCCTCAGGGCCTTATCGGGTTCACCGGTACGGACCCTGCTAACGATGCTGGGCGTAATTATCGGAGTGGCTGCGGTAATCGCCATGATGAGTATCGGGGGCGGGGCACAGGAGGCGACTCTACGTGAAATTCAGTCTCTTGGTATGAACAATCTCTATATTCAGGCCACTCGAATGACGGGTGAAGCTCTTGAAAAAGCGCGTCAATCTTTGTCAAAAGGGCTTTCTCGAGAGGATTTGAATGTCATTTTGGAAAAAACCCCTTTTCTTGAATCAGGGAGCTTTGAGATGCGTCTTGAGGCGGAGGTTCAAGCCGGGAAAAACAAACCCCAGGCCAATATTTTGGGAGTTGGGCCCCGCTATTTCGGATTGGTGCCGGGTAGGGTTCGCTTCGGACGCTTGTTTGTGAGAAATGACTTCAAATACTCCCTGCCTCTGGTCATTTTGGGGGAAGATTTGGCCCGCGAAGTCTACGGGAATCTGGATCCAACTGGCGAGTTTATACAAATTCAGTCCATGAGTTTTCAAGTTATTGGAGTTCTCTCAAGCGGTCAAAAAAAGGGAAAGGAGCTAAATTCTGGGTCTAAACTAAGGGTGTCGGACCGTGATCGCAAGCGTGATCTTTATTTGCCTTTTTCAGGTTTGTTGGATCGTTTTCCTCTTTATCTTGATGCAGCCCTGGATTCAGAAAAAGATCCAACTTACTCTGAAGTTTCCTCGATGATTTTGAGAGTCAAAGAGCCCTCAAAACTGCCTTTTGTGCGAAAATTCGTCAAGAGAATTTTGGATGATCGCCACCGGGGGGCAGCGGATTATCGCCTTATTGCTCCCATAGATCTGCTGGAAAAGAGCAACCGCGTTCAAGAGATCTTCAATCTGGTCATGATTCTTATCGCCGGCTTATCGCTGATCGTTGGAGGTATAGGGATCATGAATATCATGCTGGCTAATATTCAACAGCGCATCAAGGAGATCGGGGTGCGCCGGGCTTTGGGAGCCCGCAAAAAGGATATTTTGGTTCAATTTTTACTGGAGTCCGTAGTCATCAGTTTTGGCGGAGGTTTGCTTGGCATAGGAGCCGGGGTTCTCATCAGCCATATTATTGCTGGTACAACGGGGTGGACCACGGTGCTCTCAAGCGGTGCGATCCTGGTTTCTTTTACGGTTTCGGTAGCCGTGGGACTGGTCTTTGGGATTTTTCCTGCCCGTCAGGCATCAAATCTCGACCCCATCACTGCGCTGCGCTACGAGTGAAGGATGCCTGTGCCAGGGAAACCTGCTAGAATACAGGCTCAACTTAATCGTCCTTGGGAGGGGAATCCATGTC
>CAZRLV010000207.1:0-6674 GCA_964600955.1 uncultured bacterium | reverse complement strand
CCCCATTGAGAAGGAGTTTTTACTCGATACCACCCCGCCCTTTACGCGCGAGACCTTCCCCAAGAATTTTTCCAAAACCAATCTACCCCTGCGCCATGTTTCAGCGATTCTCACCGATCCGCATCCTCCCCGAAAACTCGTATTTGATGAAGACGGACATGTGAATTTCGGCTCTGGAATCTCTGTGGATTTTTCTTCCATGGATTTACATCTTCAGGTTCCCTATCGCTCGCAGGCCATTGATTTTGATGTCTTTGATCCGGTGCGTGAAAACCAGGTTAAAGGTCGATTAACCTTTACCCATAAACCCAATGCATTAGATCCATCCCTACCCTCATTTCACCCTAAAGATGACGCCTACCGCATCCTACTTGAATTTGTAAATTCCTTTGGTCAGGCCATCACCCTGCCCATTGACGGTGGAGCGGATGGGATCTATCGTCTGGACGTTGTGCCCGTGGATAACGCAGGAAACACAATTGAAGCCGCCCGCGCGGGCCAAAGCGGATTTAATCCGGCTCCAAACCCGGATCGTGACGGTCCTCAAGAGCTGAGAAAAAGCTTCTTTTTTCTCTTAGACTCCATAGCCCCACATATTGCTCTAGACGATATCTCGGGTCAGCCAGTGCAGGGCTCCCTGAGCATTTCGGGCTCCTCTTTTACGGTTTTGGGTAAAACCCGTGATCTCTCAGCTAGGCTTGACCAGCCTACACGCGGGGGAGCCGGGATTGATCGCGTGGACTATGAGATTGTATTTTTTAAGGACGGAAAGCAGGCCCCAGCTGTGCCAGGGTCGGATGGGATCAGTCCCAAACCCAATCCGGTAGTTACAGGAACGGCCTGGCTCAGCCCAATTGAACTAGAATCCAGCAACCCTCATCGCAGTGAATCCAGACCCTTGGACGCAGCGACTTATCGCGATCTACCCCTGGAGGAAAGAAGCTTTAGAATCGATGGACTCTTGCCCCCGCTCACCCAGTTGATTCGTTCATCAGATGTCCCCGGCGGGGGGCAGGGTCAGTATTTTTTGCGGATTCTTTCGCATGATTTGGCGGGCAATACGGCCCTGGAATCCATTGAGTTATTTTTGAGTTTGTCTGATCTCCAGCCTCCTGAGCTGAAATCACCGGACTTTGGGGCCACGATAGATTCCACTGCCTTAGAGCTGAGCTGGAAGCCCGTTCCCAATGCCTTTGATTATGTCCTGAGTCTATCTTCTCCCAGTGGGGATTTGACCACGTTTTCGATTGCTTCAACCGTAAATTTAGGAGAGGTAAAGACTTTACAAATTTTAAACCAGCAAGGCGAGTATCGCTGGTGGGTCGTCGCTCGCGATTCAGTGGGAAATACGGGCAATAAATCACTGGAGCAGACCTTTACCCTGGATACCCATCCTCCGGTCCTGCGCTTTGTAACTTGGTCCGATTTTTCACCCGAAGCCGAGGTTCAGATTAATCGAGGGGTGTTCAAGCTACACCTGTTGTTTAACGAACCCCTGAGTCAGGCTCCCCGCGTGAGTTTTCAACCTTTTCTCAGCTCTCTTGCGCGTCAGGACTTCACCACAACTCGTTTTGAAGGTGCGATCTGGGAAGGGCAGGGGAAGATTCCCGATGAGGCAGACTCAACCTGGAATGGGCCCGCTATGCTGTGGATTGAAGGCGCTAGAGACATGGCTGGAACATCCATGTTGACGGATAAAACCCATAGTTTTGAGATTAAAACCGGCCCGGCTTATGCCTTAAAGTTTTTTGAGAATCCGGTTTTTAAAAATGAGATTATTGTTTTGATTCAAGCTTCAGAAAGGCTTGGGGGGCTTCCTTTGCTTTTTGATCCCGTTGGCGTAGAGTTTTTGGGTGAGGAGCTGGTGCAGGTGAGTGAGAAAACCTACTCGACCGTGTTTAGAATCAACGCGGGCCTCAAGGCCCATGGCAAGGTGGAAATTACGGGTCGGGATCTTCTTGGGAACGCCTCATCTCGCAGTGTTACTTTCCCCATTCGTTCCGTAAATGGAGCTCTGGGGGGAGAGGTGCGCAGTTCTAGGATGCAGCTGAGTATTCAACCGGGGGCCTTTAAGGGGATTCAATCCTTAGCGATCTTACCTGCGCCCGAGTTCGATTCGAGTTCAATCGAAACGGCTACCAGGGTTCAAAAATCAAAGCTCCGTAGCAAGAATTGGACTGAGGTCAGTGAACTCGGATCGCTTTTTCCTTCGGGACAGAAGTTGGACCTTCCCGGTTACTTGAGCCTGAATCCAAAAGAACCGCCAGGTGAGCATCAAGGGTATTTTCTGGAATCTGGAGGGCAGATGAGTTTTTTGGCTTCTGTCGCATATCCGGGATCACAGACGGGTGTATTTTCGGGTCCGGTTCATCAATTGGGGCGGGTTGTAATTCTTGAGGATCGTCTGCCCCCGGTTATTGAATGGGTCACATCTGAGGATGACCCTGTTTTAAAAGCCAATTTTCCAAGTTTGAGATTTTCGATTTATGAGGCGGGTTCGGGCCTAATGGGTGATCCTCGAGTCACCTTGAATGATCAGAAAATAGCGGTCCAGTCTCTTGGGGACGGACTCTATGAGGCATCAGCCGCCGCCAGCCTGAGTCCCGGTCGGCATCAGGTGGTGATTCATGCTGGAGATCGTTTGGGTAATAACTCTGTTTTGCACTCTCAATTCAAGGTGGAATCTCCGATCCAGATGCGTTTGGCCGTCTTTCCAAATCCGGCACGCAGTTTTTGTCGTTTTCGATATCGCCTCAGTCGTGACGCCGCGTTTTTATCCTTAAAGATCCTGGATACTCACGGCCAAGTGGTTTTTAAAACAGACTCCCAAATGGATTTTGATCTAGATCTAAATAGCGGGCAGAACACCTATGAATGGGATCTTGAAACCGATGCTGGTCGATCTGTGGCCAACGGAGTATATTTTTGTAAACTCCTGGTAAAGGACGCGAATGGGGATGTGGACCGCGCCCAATCCAAGATCGCGGTTTTACGCTGATTGAAACCTTTTTCGAACGGTGTCCGTATTGTCTTCTATGAAAGCCGCAAAATTGATCCCATTACGCCAGATCCTCATGGCTCTGGCCGTGATCACCCTTTTTTCGAGAACTTCTGGGGACCCTGCACGTCAAATAGAATTCTTTCTTTCGGGTTCGCATCCAGGGACTCTGGCTTCGCTTGAGTTGGATCGAGATAGGCTTTACTCCCCCCAGGCAGGCTGGGCTCTTGATCAGGCGCTATCCCATGAATCGAAAGGTGATAATCAGGGTCGCGATAAGTTTTTGTCTTTAAGTCTCTATTACCTGGAGGCGGTCAAATTCGAGAATTTCAAACGACAGCGGCTTCAGGAAGCTAGGCGAAGTCCCCAATCACCAGATTCGCAGTCTGATAGACCTCAGGACCAAAAAAATATTTTTGAAAGACTTTACGAAGGTCAGGGCCTGATTGACCCCAAGCTTCAGAAATCCCTTGGAGACGCTGCACAGGCCCAGGTGGATTTTGAAAGCTGGTTTCTTGGTTTTTTAGATAAGCTGGGCCTTCTGGAGAAGAACTACAAAGAGCTAAATGACAAGCTTAGAGCCAAGTATCCGCACCTGACTGAAGCCGAACTGGCGGATGTTCTCATCGACCGTTCTGCGAGATTGACGGCCGGTGTGGGGTTTGTAGCGTCTCTGCCCGGAGTTTTTCCTGGAGCCGGTACGGCGACTCAGTTGGTGGTAAATGTTTCCACCATGATCCCAGACTTAATCTATCTTTTTAAACATCAGGCGACCCTGGTTTATCGGATTGCCGAACTCTATGGAAAAGATCTCAAAGAAGAAGATCGACAGACTGAGGCTCTGATTCTTTTTGGGATTGCTTCAGGGGTTTCAGCCGCTTCAAGGGCCCTTGAACAGAGCCTGGAGAATAAAATAGGAATCTATATCCGTGCCAAGGTGACTCGTGAATCAGTGCGACAAGGAATCGTCAAGGCCGGCACCCTGCACCCCCTGATCAAGGATATTTTGACCACTCTATTTCAGCGCAAAGCCATCACTGAGGCCACCGTTGAGAAGTCGCTGGTGAGTTTGGTTCCCTTGGTGGGCGCAGGCGTTTCCGGGGCCATGAACTATATGTTTACCCAAAAAGTGGGTGATGTGGCCAAGGAGTTTTACAGTGATACCGGCGCTAAAACCCTGGAGGCAATTAACAATCTGAATTTGGCACGGGTTGAGCTGGCCATGTTCAGGGCCTTGGTTTTGGTGATGAATGCCGATGGTTTGCAAAAGCCGCTGGAGACCATGGCGCTAGAGAAGGTTCTTTCCAGATTCCCGCATAATCGTAAACTGGTGGAACGCATGGTAGAAGGTGAGAATGATCTCATTGAGAAGGTAGATTATGATCTCTCTCAGGAGAGTGATATTGTCAAGGAGCACATTCTTTATGCTCTGGCATCCATGGAATACGTCGACGGTGAAAAGGGGCCTGAGGAAATTGATTTGCATGCCCAAATCGTTGAGAAATTCGTAATCTCAAAAAAAATGGATGAGCAAATTGAAATCCGTGTTCGTAAGGAAAAGGACGTAGAAACTAATTTCCTGAAATCGGTCATCGATAGAGGCTATTGGCTCTATAAAAAAGCCATAGGTGCTAAAGACGCTCCAGACTTTTAGACACCCGACTTACAAAGAATTTTCCCCCTCCCCTCCGGTTCTTTAGTTCAACTCTTCCTTTTCTTTGACAAAAAACTGTATAATAGGCCCGTTTTTGTAAAGGAGTTCGTCATGGTAGGTCCCTGGAACCATCTTAGATTTCAGACTCGCGAAGAGGATATCGATTATGCCCATCAGGCTTTTATCAATCGCAATCTGAAGCTTAGAAGTGTCACCCATATGGGATTTGATATGGATCATACCCTTGCCGTATACAAGGATGCAGCCCAAGATTTGGCCTTTAATCTTACTCTGGGCAATTTGGTCAACAATTTTGGATACCCCCAAGAGATTACAAAACTAAAATATGAGGCCGGGCGTGTGATCCGTGGGCTTGTCGTTGATAAACGACGCGGAAATCTGATCAAGCTTGATCATCATAAGTATGTGGAATTGGCCTATCACGGGACTCGCGCTCTTTCAAAAAAAGACCGCAAAACCCAGTACAATAAACCAGGAGAAAGTTATCGACCCTCATCGGATGAATATGCTTATCTAGATACACTTTTTTGTTTACCCGAAGCTTGCCTGTTTATGCAGATGGTAAGTTTTATGGATGAGCAAAAAGCCAAATCACCTGTAGACTATCTTCAGCTGCATCGAGATATTCGTGCAGGGATTGATACGGTGCACCGAGATGGTAGCCTTAAGGCTGCCATCACCTCCAATCTCGGTACATATATTGAGAAAGATCCGACCCTACCCAAAACATTGTTTCATTTTATTCAGGGTCGCAAAAAACTGTTTTTACTTACAAATTCAGAGTACTACTATACAGACGCCATCCTTTCCTATCTGCTCAATGGAGAGATTCCGGGCTATGATAACTGGCAGGATTATTTTCAGTTCATTGTAGTTTCTTCTCAAAAGCCAGCCTTTTTTTCAAAGGAGGCTGTCCTGGCCAGTGTTGAGACGGACGAATTGGGTAATGAAATTCCTAGCGAAGTCTGCCCCAAGGTTTTTCAAGGCGGGTATTTCAAAAACCTCGAAGACCAATTAGGAGCCTCTGGAGAGTCCATCCTCTATTTTGGTGATCATACCTTCGGGGACATTATGAAATCCAAACAGTCCTGCGGATGGCGCACTGCTATGATTATCATCGAGCTTGAGGATGAGCTTAAAGTTCTTGAATCTCATAAGGGAGATAAAAAGACCCTGGAAAATCTAAGAGACGATCTCCAGGAAATCCGCGACGACATCAATATGCTTGAAAATCAAATGGGTTATCTGCGAAACCGCAAATTGGACAATTATGATGATTTAAGCGACAAAGAACTCCTTGAGATCGATGAGGAGATGAAGGATCTGCGCGAAATGACGGCAGAAAAAGAGTCTACTGGGACTCGGACTTTGCAAAAAATCAAAAAACTTGAGTTGAAGCTTTCCAAAGGCTACAACCCTTATTGGGGCTGTCTGTTCAAGTCTGCTCGCAGGAAATCGCGCTTTGGGGACCAGGTTGAGGATTTTGCCTGTCTTTATACTTCAAGATTGACAAACTTCTCACAATATCCCATTACAAAGTATTTTCGGGTTACCGCGGACCTTATGGCTCATGAAAGATTCTGATGTGCAGGCCAATCTTTTTGCCTTCTTCAAGCGAGCTCTTCATCTCTGCTTCTGTGGTCTGCTAAGTTTATTTTTAATAGCTTGCGGAGGAAAAACCTCTGATTCGGGGTTCCCGGAGCAGGTTGCTATCACTCCAACTCAGGGCAGTATTCAGGGGCAGATCGACCTTCCCTCCGATCTAAGTGATGAAAACATCAGTTTTTCACGATCAAAACTGCGTCGGTCCATCAGTGATTATAGCGGGTTTACGGTTCTGGCTCATTACGAAGATGATCTGGGTAGAACCCGGGAAATAAGCGGGTCTATTTTTCCTCCTACAAATTCAGACCCTGCTATGTATTTTGTTCCGGGAGTCCCCTTTGGTAAAGAAATCACGATTACTGTAAATCGAGGGTTGCTTAGCATAAAAGCCACGGT
>CAZRLV010000206.1:0-6696 GCA_964600955.1 uncultured bacterium | reverse complement strand
GGCTCCCACCAGAATAGCCAAAATGAGACCGATGATCTCTGAACTGAGGATTCCGCGCTGAGTTACAACACTGGCAATCGTATTGCTTTGATTCATATTGCCGGTAGCAAACGAACAAATTACGGCACAAACCGCAAAGAATACAGCGGCCCATTTCTGTCCCAGTCCGTTTTGGATATAGTACATGGGTCCGCCTGAGGCGTTGCCATTAGCGTCAAAAACCCGGTATTTCATGGAAAGAGTACATTCCACATATTTAAGGGCCATGCCAAAGATAGCCGTCATCCACATCCAAAATAGGGCACCCGGGCCTGCCCAGTGAATCGCCAGAGCCACTCCTGCGATATTACCCACTCCCACGGTTGCCGAAAGAGCCACGGTAAGGGCCTGGAAATGGCTGACATCGCCTTCATCATCAGGATTATCATATTTGCCGCGGATGACATCCATGGCGTGACGGAAACGGCGGATCTGAATAAACCCAAATTTGAGGGTGATGAACAGGCCAGAGCCCAGTAAAAGGGCTACAAACCACGGAAAATCCTGGGGTACATCGGTCAGGTAGTGGGCAAAGACGGCCAGAGCTTTTTCAATTTCCATATTTCCTATCTCGCAGGTTAGAATTCATTTCATGCCAAAAATAACACGAGTATATACGCGAACAGGCGACGATGGTACCACGGGACTGGGAAATGGAGAAAGGACGGCCAAGGACTCTTTGCGACTTGAGACCTATGGGAGCGTTGACGAACTCAGCTCCTGTCTGGGTTTGGCGGCAGTTTGCATTTCTGCGCCCAAAATAATTCCCTGGATCCGCCAGATTCAAAATGACTTATTTCAAATTGGGGGTGATCTTTGTATTCCGCAGGAGGTTGGCAAAAGCCGCCCTTTAACGCTCATGGGTAAAGATGATGTTTTGCGTCTGGAGCTCTGGACGGATGAATGTCAGGCTGAATTGGCGCCATTATCAGAGTTTATTCTTCCCGGAGGTTCCGAGTCGGCTGCCAGGTTGCATCTGGCTCGTACGGTTTGTCGCAGAGTGGAAAGACTCCTGATCTCTTTGGCCCGCGACGAGGATATCACAGAGACTCTCGTTCCCTATTTAAACAGACTCTCGGATTTGCTTTTCGTTCTTGCCCGCTTCGAGAATCTAAAACATGGGGTTGAAGACATTCCCTGGAAGAAAAACCTGTCTGAACCTTGAGGGTAGGCTCTTTCAAAGCATGAAGTCTTTTTATCCCAGATTCCAGGTTTTTCCGGGATTTCGAGCTTATACCCTGGTAGAGCTCCTGATGAGTGTCGCCATTCTCACCCTGGTTCTTTCCGTCCTTTTTTATGTTTTCAGTTCAGGCTCAAAACAGGGTAAAAAGCTCTATCTTTCGCAATCCGCCCACCAAGTAGCCGGGCGATGTATGCAGGTTTTGCGAAAAGACCTGAGGTCCACCTTCAAAATGAGCCACAGCACTCAGGAACTGCATCTTGGCATCACAACTCTGGACCTGAAGGGAGATCCGATGGACGATTCGGTGACTTGGAAATGGGATCCCCGAAAAATTGAAAGGATGGACGCAAAAGGCAAAAAAGTTTTCAGCTTTGCTTCGGAACTCCGTCAGGATGAGAGCTTGCGCGTAGATTTTAAATGGACGCAAAGCCAGACATTTTCCAGTTTAATTGGAATTGAAAAGCCAAAAGGTCAAATTCAAATTTTGTCCCAGGAAACCATCTACCTAGAAAGCCTAGCCCCTTAATCATTGACATTCTGATAATCCTGCTTATACTAAGCCCGCTCGGCCTTACGGGCATTTTAGCGCAAGTTACTCCTTAGGAGGAATTATGAGATCATTGCCAGCGATTCTTTTACTCTCGTTGATCTCTTTTGTCGACTCGTCTTCACATATGATGGCACCGGCAAAAAAGAAATCCTCCCGGTTGGAAATCAATATGGATACTCGCGAAACCCATAGCTTTTTGCAGGCAGGGAAGATTCAGCCTCTTGATATTCTTGACGTGAGAACGGAGAAGGAATATGTCTCAGGTCATATTCCAGGTGCTTTAAATCTGGACTTTTTTGCCAGGGATTTTAGATCCCGGTTGGACAAGCTCGACAAAGGCAAAACCTTTTTAATTATCTGTCATTCGGGGGGTCGCAGTGCCCGAGCCGTGGAGATTATGCAGCAAAAGGGTTTTAAGCAGCTCTATCATGCTAAAGATGGGATGAGTCGGTGGCTATTGGCTAAATACCCTCTTCAAAGGGGATTGAAGCCGGGGGATCGTTCTGAGCTGGTTTCTGGAACAACCGAAAAAATAGGAAAAGTGAAAATTGATAAAAAATCGAAATAATTGTCTGTGAATGAAAGGTGTATCTAATGAGACGAATTATAATTGGTGTTTTGTGTTTGAGTGGATTGGTTTTTAACAGCTTTGCCTCTGAAGGTCATATGGAAGGCGACAAATCAGGTGCCAGCTTGAAAAGCCGCCTTCATAAGAAAAATCCTACAGGGAAATACGGCAAAGGCGCATGGAGCAGTCAGGCCATTCCCATTTCCAAGGTCATGGAAAATCCAGATCAATACGTGGGAAAAGAAATCACGGTCAGTGGACCGGTTTCGGCAGTTTGTCCAAAAGCCGGATGCTGGTTGAAACTGGATGGTGACAAGAAAACTCAGTCCATGAGGATCAAGGTTCGTGACGGACAGATTGTTTTTCCATTAAGTGCCAAAGGCAAAATTGCCACGACCCGTGGAACCCTCCAGGAGATCAAGATGACCCGTGATAAGGCCATGGGCTACCTGGGACATCTGGCTATGGAACAGAAGCTACCTTTTGACAAAGAAACCGCTTCCTATATCCTGGCCAATCTGCGAGCCCCCATTGTTCTGTATCAAATCTTCGCCACCGGCGCAAAGATTGAGTAGGAGAAGGCTGTCAGGAATCAGAGGAAGCATAGGAAGCATAGGAATCATAGGAATTAGAGGAATGAAGAAGCCACTACATTATCTTTTGGTGCCTTTTTTCGTCATCCTCCGACTTGATCGGGGGATCCATCCTTCTTTTCTCTTTTCTTCAACTACCTTTGATTCCTATGATTCTTTCTTCAAAATTATGCGATATTTCTCCCCCTTATTTTTTCTTTTTTCATTTGTCTTTTTGCAGCCTGGGTTTGCGGCTGAGAAACTGGTTGTAAATCATGATTTGAAGGTTCGTATCTATCCTTCGACGGGTCGCCTTGAGGTTTTGGACCGCATTACTTTGCCTGAGAGCCTGTCTGTGGGCTCTTCGCTTCATTTCATGCTACACAGCGGTCTTGTGCCTGTATCCGAGACCGAGGGTGTGAAAATTGCTCTTGAGCAGGACGAGGACATTAAGGAGAGCTTTGGTATAATCCAGGGTTCGGGTGAATCAGGATCGGCCCCGGCTGAAGTTTTTACCATCACAGGGGGCAGGGGTCTCAAGAGCTTTATTTTCCGCTATGGAGGACGCATTGCCCATGCCCTCGAGCAACACGGAGAGGAATATGCCAGGAGCTTCAGTCAAACTCCGGGAATTATCTCCATGCAGGGCGTCTACCTGGGTGGGGGTTCGCATTGGATTCCTGATTTTGGCAAGTCTGAACTACTGAGCTTCACTCTGGAAACCGAAATTCCGGGTCCATGGAAGACCCTCAGTCAAGGAGATCAAACCCTTTCCAAGCTTGAGGGCAATATTCAAGTTTCGCGTTGGGAATCTCCCGAGCCTCAAGATGACATCTATCTCATAGGGGCGGAGTTCACAATTTATGAGCGTCAGGCTGGTAAGGTTAAAGCCCAGGCCTGGCTACGCTCAGCAGATGAAGCTCTATCCAATCGCTATCTTGAAGTTACGGCTCAGTACTTGGAGATGTATCGTAAGTTGATCGGGACTTACCCCTACAAGAAATTTGCTCTGGTGGAGAATTTCTGGGAAACGGGATATGGAATGCCCTCGTTTACCCTGCTCGGTCCCAAGATTATTCGCTTTCCCTTTATTTTGCACTCATCCTATCCCCATGAAATTTTGCACAATTGGTGGGGTAATGGGGTTTTTGTCGACTATGAAAAGGGGAACTGGTGTGAAGGACTAACGGCCTACTTGGCAGACCATTTGATCCAAGAGCAAAGAGGTAAGGGGCTTACCTACCGTCGCACCGCTCTGCAAGGATATACCAACTACGCTTCAGAGAGTAAGGACTTTCCCTTAACAGAGTTTCGCTCCCGACATAGCTCGGCAACACAGGCTGTAGGTTACGGAAAGTGTCTGATGTTTTTTCATATGCTGCGGCGCAAACTGGGAGATGCAATTTTTTCGCGAGGTTTGCAGGATTTTTATCGTTCCAATCGCTATAGGCAGGCAAGCTTTGCGGATATCCAAAAGTCCTTTGAAAAAGTCTCTGAGATGGATTTGAACCATGAATTCAAGCAATGGGTCGAGCGGGCCGGAGCCCCTATGCTTGAACTGGGTGAGGTTCTGGTGAGAGATACACAGTCCGGCTATGAACTTAGTGTTGATCTAAAGCAGATTCAAAAAGGTCAGTCCTATCGCTTAGAAGTGCCTTTGATTGTCGATCTCCAAGGCGAAGCGCGGGCGTTTCAAACCCGTGTTTCCATGCAAGATTCTAGAGAGCAATTTCAATTGAGTTTTCAAAAGCGTCCACTACGGCTACGCGTGGACCCGGAATTTGATCTTTTTAGAAAGCTCGATCAGCGCGAGATTCCCCCGGCCCTTTCATTGGCTTTTGGGTCGGAGTCGGTTCTCATTCTCCTGCCCTCGAAAGCTCCCAAGAATCTACTTAAGGCTTACCGTGGCCTGGCAGATGGTTGGGCGGCGTCCCAGTCGGGTGATTTAATGATCAAAACCGACGCCGAAATTAAGGCTCTGCCTGCGGATCGAACCGTTTGGATTCTGGGGTGGGAAAACGGCTTCTTTAATGTGCTGACTGACCAGGTAAAAGCTTATGGAGTTAAGCAATCGGATGAATCATTAGAGTTTGACGGAGAATCCTTTGGTCATGGAGATCAATCCGTAGTGATGAGTTCGCGCCATCCGGAGAGCATGAAGCTGGCTTTGGCCGGGATTGCTACACATAATGCACAGGCCGTTGCAGGACTTCAGCGAAAGCTACCCCATTACGGAAAGTATAGCTACCTGGCTTTTGAGGGCGATGAACCTAGCAATATAGCCAAGGGGGTTTTTAGCGTCATGGATTCTCCCACGACCCGCAATCTTTCCAGCACCAAATCATCTAACTGGGCAGGGTTAAAGTCTCGTTCTGCTTTGGCAAAGCTGCCGGCTGTTTTTGATTCAAAGCGTATGATGCAAGATCTTCATAAGCTGGCCTCAGCAGATTTTCAAGGCAGAGGGTTTGGAAGCGTAGGTTTGGTACATAGTGCCATTTATATTGCTGAGGAATTTCGTAAGGCCGGTCTTAAGCCCGGTGGCGATGCTTTCAAAGGCTTTTTTCAGGAGTTTAAAGCTAGCGGTGGAAAATCGGGTAAGACAGCGGTGCTAAAAAATATCTTAGCTGTTCTTCCAGGGACCCGCAAGGAATGGCAGGGTGAGAGTGTTGTTCTGAGTGCCCATTATGACCATCTAGGACTTGGATGGCCTCACCCCCATGCGGGAGACGAGGGCAGAATTCATTTTGGGGCAGATGATAATGCAAGCGGAGTTAGCATTCTTTTGGAACTGGCAAGGCTTTGGGGTCGTGGATGGAGACCTGAGAGAACGGTGATTTTAGCGGCGTTTTCCGGTGAAGAGGCTGGCAGGCTGGGCTCAATTCATTATGTGAAAAACCCTGGAAAATACCCCATAAACCGCTGCATGGGTGTCGTTAATCTAGATACCGTGGGTCGCCTAACCCCCAAGGGAATCATGATTTTAGGTACGGGAACAGCAAGAGAGTGGCCGCATATTTTCAGAGGAGCCTCCTGGGTCACCGGAATCAAGACTATCGTCGTACCCAAGGACCCAGGGGCCAGTGATCAGGTCAGTTTTATTGAGGCGGGTGTCCCGGCAATTCAGCTTTTTACCGGACCTAACGGCGATTATCACCGACCCAGTGACCGACCCGAAAAAATTAAGCCGGAGGGCCTGATCAAGGTCGCTTCAATCGTAAAAGAAGCCGTAGAATATCTGGCCAGCCGCAAGGAACCCATGCATGCCACCATTGAGGGTCAACAGGTGTCTACGGTTGTAAGAAAGCGCTCTGGCAAGGTTCGTCGCGTGAGCCTGGGGACCGTACCCGATTTTACATTTCAAGAACCAGGAGTACGACTCGATGGAGTTACCGAAAACTCCCCCGCTAAAAAAGCCGATCTGAGAGCAGGCGATATCATCACCGAGGTCAACGGAGAAAAAATCTCAAGCCTGAGAGCCTACTCCAAGCTACTAAAGACCCTCTCTCCAGGAGACAAAGTTAAAATCACCTATACCCGCAAAGGAAAAGCAAAGAAGACCACTCTAGTTGCCGCCGAGCGCTGAATTAAGAAGAAATCCACCACTGCGTCATCCTCCGACTTGATCGGGGGATTCATCTTTGCATTCAGGAATCATAGGAATCAGAGGAATGCAGAAAAAGACTTGGAGAATGAAACCACCATCGCACTAGCCTTGCCTCCCCCAAATCCTGTCATCCTCCGGCTTGACCGGGGGATCCATGTGTGCCAGGCATGGCCCACAACT
>CAZRLV010000205.1:0-6724 GCA_964600955.1 uncultured bacterium | reverse complement strand
GGAGCTGTTTTTGTGGATTATGCCCACACCACCGAGGCACTCGAGTTTTTACTCAAGGCCGTTCGACCACTCACAGAGGGACGTCTACTGGTGCTTTTTGGTTGTGGTGGTGAGCGTGACCCCGCTAAGCGCCCTGGAATGGCTAATGCTGCTGCACGTTACGCCAATCAGGTCTTTGTGACCCAGGATAACCCACGAGGTGAAGATCCAAAGGCTATACTGGAGGAGATTCTTCCCGGTTTTGGTTCCTTTAAGGATTATAGAGTGATCCCAGATCGTCGAGAAGCTATTGTAGAAGGTGTCAAACAACTGAGCACAGGAGATATTTTTCTGGTTTGCGGCAAGGGTCATGAGGAGTCGCAAATCATAGGGCAACAGCAAGTGAGGTTTTCAGATCGTGAAGAAGTTCAGAAAGCTTGTGGGCTATATCAACGTGAGGTCGGTGCGGCCTAGTCTCAACCAAAAGGCCGATTTCTGATGCCCATTCATCATTTACACGATTTTTTACGATTTACCGGAGCCAGGCTCCAGAGGCCTGGTTTAGGTAAGATAGCCTCTGGATTTCATTTTGATTCACGGCTCGTGGAGAAAGACTTTGGCTTTATGGCCATGAAAGGCGAGGTTCGGGACGGTCATGAGTTTGTTGATGAAGCTATCGAAAAGGGTGCTTCCTGGATCTTAGCCTCGACACCGGTTACGGTTCCAGATGAAGTGAGTCTGCTAGTACACCCTGACCCGCTTTCCTGTCTGCAGGCTTATGCTGCCTGGTATCGTCGCGAATTGAGCGGGGTCCTTCTGGGAATAACCGGTTCCTGCGGAAAAACTACTGCCAAGGACTGTCTCAGGGCTTTGCTGGGCGAGCATAGCTTCGCTTCCCACAGAAATTTTAATAATTTTTTGGGCCTACCCCTTTCTTTGACTCAAATGGATCGTAAAGCCCCTTATGGAGTCTTTGAGTGCGGAATCAGTACACCTGGAGAAATGGATCTTCTTAGCTCTTGTCTTGCCCCGCAGATCGCAGTGATTACCAATATAAGATTTTCACACCGCGAAAACTTTCCAGCTTACGAGAGTCTTGTGCGCGAGAAACTTGCCATTGCGCGCTATATGAAGACGGGCTCTTCTCTTTACCTACCCATGTCTCTTTATGAAGAAATTGTAGATCTTTACGCCTCACTTGGCTATAGGGCTGAACTTAAACCACTTCAAGAGGGTTCAGTAGGCCTTGGCTGTCAAACCTTAGTTGCAAGCTATGGAGCCGGGCCTGCACAGACCATGGATTACTGTGCGCAAATTGCTTTGGCCATGGGTCTGACAATGGAACAGGTTCAAAGTCGGCTTAAGCAGGTGGTGCTTTCTCCCTTAAGGATGGAGAGGCGCAAGATTAACGGGACTCAGGCTGTATTGGATTGCTACAACGCTTCACCCGATTCCACCCAGGCGTTTTTTCGTTCTTTTGAAGCCCCTGAGGAGGTAACCCTGGTCTTAGGAGATATGTTGGAACTTGGCGAGGTTTCACAGAAAGAGCATGACCAGATTTATCAGGACTTGCTTTCAAGAGGTTTTGCCAAGGTTTTTTTGATCGGCGATGAATTTTCCAGGTCGGCTAAAAATTGTCCGGACCCGCGCATCTTTGTGATGAAATCCAAGGATGAAATATTTGCGTCTCTTCGGGAGGAAAAGCCCGCAGTTCTAGGCTTGAAGGGGTCCCGGAAATTTACACTTGAGACTCTGGTCGAAGCCCTGGAGAACCACTAGTATCATGTTGGCAGAGGTTGTTGGAAGCATTACCCTGCGCACAATTTTTGCCCTGGTCAGTGCATTTCTAATTACCTTGACTCTTGGTCCATGGGTTATTTTGCGCTTAAAGGAAAAGAGAATTGGCCAGAAGGTACGTGAAGAAGGGGTTCAGGCGCATTTAGATAAGACAGGGATTCCCACCATGGGGGGAATTATGATTATCGTGGCGGTCTTGGTGTCTACCCTGATCTGGGGTGCCATCAGTCATTACACACTGATTGTCCTGGCCTCGCTCCTTTGGATGGGCTGTTTGGGCTTCATGGATGATTTTCTCAAGATTGCCAGGGATCAGTCGGATGGGCTCATCGCCCGGCAAAAACTCGTGGGCCAGGTTAGTTTTGGTCTACTGGTTGGGGTCTATCTCTACCTAGCCCCCTGGTTTGATTCCGCCCTATTTATTCCAATTCTTAACCTGCATCTAGACCTTGGGCCTGGGTTTGTGGTTTTGGCTGTGTTAACGATCGTTGGGTCCTCCAACGCAGTGAATCTTACGGATGGTTTGGACGGACTGGCAGCCGGGGTGATGTTTATTGTCATTGGCTGTATGGGAGTGGTGGCTTATCTGGTGGGGAACGCTATTTATGCATCTCACTTGAATATTCCCCATCTCCTTGGTACGGGTGAGTTGACTATATTTTGCTTTGCCATGGTGGGTGCTTGCCTGGGATTTCTTTGGTACAACTCCAGTCCTGCCCAGGTCTTTATGGGAGATACGGGTTCTCTGGCATTGGGAGGGTCTCTAGGAACCGTGGCAATTCTCTCCAAGGCAGAGATCTTTCTGGTCGTCGTGGGTGGAATTTTTGTGGTTGAAGCGGTTTCCGTTATTTTACAGGTGGGGTCATTTCGTTTGCGAGGAAAACGAATTTTTAAAATGGCGCCCATTCACCATCATTTCGAGCTTTTGGGTTGGGCAGAGAGCAAGGTCGTCATTCGATTTTGGATTATCACTCTGGTTCTGGCGATTCTGGGAATGGGAGTGGTGGGTGTAAACGGCCGTTTGTTTTGAAATGAACTCCCTATTCCGATGCTTCCTTTAGTTCCGATAGTTCTCTAGTTCCTCTTGCGAGTATTTCCATCAGCTTCTCTTTTGCGGTTTTTAGGTTTGTGGAATCTATGCTGGTTGTGGGGGCTTGGTAGATGCCCGAGTAGCGGGTGTCGTAGTAGTTTTCCAGGAGTTCAGCCAGAAGTTCGTGGATTTGTCCCTGGTCGAGCAAGTCAATATATCGTTGGTAGTTCGCCTTTGACAGGTATTTCTTTATGCGTTTCAAGTCTCTTTTCAATAGAGGCAGGCCCTCATGGTCTTGACCGATATATTCCTTGAAAATACGCTCGACCCTGGATTCTAAGCTCGCTGTAATCTCTATGGTTGGCGAGGATAGCATAGCCTCAAATATCGCTGGCGGGATCATCAGTTTTCCAATTCGTCGACTCTCGGATTCGCAGAGAATTCCGGCAGATGCTATAGGGGTGTTTGAGAGCTTCAGGCTATGGTAGATCTGATCTTCAAAATGTTTTTGGGTCATAGCAAAATCCTTTACTCTTTCGTAAGGAATGGAGCCAAAACTTGAAGAACAATGCCTGGCATAGAGTTCAAGGTCCATGACCCTCAACTCATCGTTTACAGCATGTAGCAAATCAGTTTTGCCAACCCCGGTTAAACCCTTCAAAACCAGAAACCTGGGGCCTTTTCGATTATAGAGTGTCTCGTAGACCTCTTTTCGGTAGCTTTTATGTCCCCCGTCCAGACTGAAGGCCTCAAATCCCATTTTTAGAATCTGGTTTTGTGTATAGGCAGAGCGACCGCCTCCGCGCCAGCAATAAAGGAGAACAGGACCTGCGTTGCGAACTTGTTTTTGAAGTAGTTTTTCAAGGTTGGAGAGCTTGGGTACAGCCGCATTGAGAGCACGTTGAACCGCCTGGGGCCTGCCGAGGTTTTTATAGAGCAGTCCCACTTCATGGCGTTCTTCATTGTTGAGAATGGGAAAGGAAAGAGCCCCAGGAAGATGGGACTCCTCAAACTCCTTTTCCGAGCGAACATCAATGATCAGAGAGTAGGCGTCAGGTGAGTTGAGAACTGTTTGAACCGATACCTTAGGCAGATTGCGTGGAACCACGGATTCAAAAGTCGGCAAAGACTTAAGATCAGAAGTACTCCATCCCTCAAGAATTTCATTGTCACTCCTGTCTACCATTTTTTCGACCCTTTGATTGGATCCCCCGGGCAAGCCGTAGGATAACGAAAATCAAGAACTACAGAACTATCGGAATCATCGGAATGGGGAAAAGAAAAAAACAGAGATCCCTTCTTCTTCCGCCTTCCCACTCTTTTCTTATTATTCTGTAGTTCTTTAGTTCCGATCGTTCTTCTAGTCCCTTCTGCCAATCAATTCCATTGATTCCCTTTCCTATCTTACTCTTATAATTCCCGGTTTTCGGGTGTCTTCAGGCTCCAGGCAGGTTCCGATGCGGGCTGCTTGTGAGTAGGATTCTTGCAAAGCCTGAATCAGGTTTTCAGATTCTCCTTCTGGTACTGCCATGAGGAGACCTCCCGAGGTTTGAGGGTCAAAAAGAAGGTGGGCATCGCTTTTTGAGATGGAATCTCCAAGATCGTAGTACCCCTGTGTGTATTCACGATTGGTGACGTCCCCACGTGTGAGACAACCGGCTTCAATACCCTCTGTGACTCCAGGCAGGATTGGAATTTCACGCATGCGAATTTCAAGATCTACCTTGGAAGCGCGTGACATTTCCATGGCGTGGCCCATCAGGCTGAAACCGGTTACGTCTGTGGCCCCATGCACTCCAAAGCGCGACATGAGATTCCCGGCATGATGGTTGAGCTGGGTCATATTAAAAACCAGGGCATCAAAAACACCCTCAATGAGCTTGTCTTGTTTGAGGGCTGTATTGAGGATTCCGGTACCCAGAGGTTTAACCAAAATCAGGGCATCACCAGGCCTGGCTCCGTCATTATAGATGACTTCAGAGGTTTTGGAGCGTCCGGTTACGGCCAGACCGTATTTTAACTCAGGTGCAGTAACGGAATGCCCCCCTAAAATAGGACAGTCGGCTTCACGGGCTTTCTCGGCCCCGCCAGCAAGAATGGCATTAAGAATTTCAGGGCCCTGTTCTTCAGGGTAGCAAACGATATTAAGAGCACAGAGTGGTTTGGCCCCCATGGCATAGATATCACTTAAGGCATTGGCGGCTGAGATTTGACCGTAAAGGAAGGGGTCATCGACCACGGGTGTGAAGAAATCTGTACTCTGCACCAGGCAGTTTTCCTCATCAATTTGAAAAACCCCGCAATCTTCATGGTTTTCCAGAGTATGTAAAACCGATGAGTTTACCGGCCAATGAATCCCCTCAACAGCCTGATCCAGAAACTTGGGTGAGAGCTTTCCAGCGCACCCGGCACATTTCACAAGATGAGTTAAGCGTACTTCAGACCCCATAAGCCTCTCCTTTTCTTCTTTAGGACAGACCCATTATATGACAAAGGACTAGAATCTCCAGTTAAATCCAAGCCGAATCGCTCTTGCAGTCTCAGGGACCCCGCTTTCAGAGTCCCAGATCGAAGGGTGCAAGAGGTTTTGATCGAAAAGATTGCGGATCAAAAGCGTATAACTACGCCCCTCTCCAAGCTTTCTCTCCATGCTTAAGTCGGTTCGCAGATAACTTCCTAGCGGTCTGGCCAGAATCGTGGCCCCATCCTTCCAATCCTCCATATAGCGAAAGCTGAGAAGATAATGATCTTTTGAATCCCGTGGGTTGAAGTTTAAACCAAGGTTGACAATGTTTTTTGGGTAGGCTTCAAATTGCGTGCCAGTACTCCTATTTTGGCTGGTAGCACGAGAGTAATCCACATTCATGCGCCAGAAATCATTGATTTCTGCGGCCCACTCGATCTCAAATCCGTTCCCCTCATTTTCTTGAGACTGAACAAACCTGCCGCGGTCAATGACGATGGCATCTTTCCAACTGCTCTCAAAATAGGTCAATGAGAGCTTGGAGCGCTTGAAATGTTTGAGATAAACCAACTCAAGCGTATCGATCTCCTCAGGGCCTATATGGGGGTCTCCAGGAATGAATCCTCCCAGAGAAGCGGTCATTTCAGTGGCGATAGGAACTCGAAAGGCTCTACCCCAAAGAAGCTTCCAGGCTACGGTTTCCTCAGGCCGATAAATCAGTCCCACACGTGGGGCGCTCTGATTACCAAAAACATCATAATGGTCCAGTCTGCCCCCGAGGTTCAAATAGAGTCGTTCCCCTTTGAGCCGCGTGCGGGTCTGAAGATAGAGGCTCGATACTTTTCGTTCCAGGCCCTCGTAGTTTTCCTGTCGAAAAGGACCCACGGGAATATTGGTAAAGGTATCGCTGACTTTTTGAGTATCGGTTGAGACACCTGCGACCCAGCGGGTTCTACCCCCATTTTCCGGCTGCATCATTCTCAGTCCGAAGCCCCGGCGTTCGTTGTGATCTCCCTGCATGTGAAAAAGGCCATTGGCTACGGGTTCAATGAATTCAACATTGCTACTCCAGCGATAACCCAAAAAGCGTAGTTCTCTTTGGTTTGAAAGTTTCCAGGAGGCCTCAGCCCGCAAAAGCCCAAAACGGGTGTTGGTGTTCATCTCGTTTTGATCGACTGGTCCAAGCCCCAGGCTGTTCATAAGGAGTCCGACTCCCAGGCCCCCATCTTGATCGAATTGATGCGAAAGAAAACTCAGGTTCCAGTCCATTTTTTGGTTAGGAAGGGACTCGATGCGAATCAGGGAACTGCCAGTTTCCATTTGATTTTGTCGGACCTGTGGACTGGGAAAGAGCCGACTGGAATACTTTAGGTTTTGAGCCCCTTGCCCCAGGACCGAAAAAGCAGAACTAAAGCGCAAGTTTTTGAGAGCCTGGCTGTGACGTACGGTTAGGT
>CAZRLV010000204.1:0-6815 GCA_964600955.1 uncultured bacterium | reverse complement strand
CGGGGGACCCACTGTGGGGGGACCCGCAAATCCGGTTCCATCATCTATCTCATCTTCACTATCCGCCCCTTCGGGTATATCGAATTCTGATTCCGAAAAAGGATCGAAATCCCCCGAGTCCTGGGCCGTATCCATGGCAGGAGGTCCGGAGGGAACAGGAACCCGAGGTGGAGGTGCCGCAGGGGTCGGAGGTGCACCGGGTTCAATTCCAATCCCCTCATTTCCAAAAGGATTGAACTCATCTTCACCGGCGAATGGATTTGTATCTTCAGTGCTCATAAATACAAGGAACGTATTGGGTTCCAGCGAACTTAGCCCAGGCTTGCCATCTCCTATGGTAAAGGATGTACACGGGAACCGCCATCCCCACTACTCTATTCTCGGAATCACCCGAGGCTTTATTAAGATCCTCAGGCAATGGCTTCTCTAGATAAGGCTAACTTTGACGACTGGGAAATACCAGGCTTGAAATCACTTCAAAATCATCGTCTGGAGCCGTCTTGTTTGATTTCTCAGTACCACAGCCCTGACATCGATGCCGTAGAATGGTTTGATCTGTGCGAACTTCGACAAATACAGGCTCCATCAGACACTGACAAGACGAAGATCGATCCCCTGGATTATCATCCACATGGCTTGAAAACAGGCAATGACAGCAGTGATTGCGGCAACTCCCATGCTGATGCTCCAAAACCTGCTTCCCACAGTTTTTGCACTCAAAGGCCTCATTGCGGTGCGTAAAACGCTTCATTTTCAGGACCCATGACGTAAAAAACGCAGCCTTTTGTCCAGTCGCCATTTTAGGGGCAAAAAAAAGCGGGCATGATTTTGAATATAGACTTCCAATCGCTCCAGGAACTCGGGAATCTTCTTAGGGTCCTGACCTAAATGAGCGTCCTCCAAGGAATCCATTAAGGAAAGTTCAATCTGAATGAGGGCTTTTCTAGCCCATGAGTCAGGTCGATCTTTAACTTGACGAGAAAACTCTAGAAAATAGTCCAGGCCTTTGTTTCCAGATAAATTTGCCTTTTTAAATAGATGTTTGCGCGTATGGTGGAGAGTTTTCTGAAAATCGGGGGCTCCCCATCCCGTTTCAAAATCGAACCCCTCAGTCTGAAGATCTTCAGAAGATGATTTAAGAATTCGGTAGACTTCCTCATAGGTCATGAAGGGATCAATCTCAAGCATGAGGGCGACCAGGCCGCTCAGGGCAGCGGTTGCCATGGAAGTTCCGCTCAGATAGCCAAAAACAGGTTGGCCCTTATAAACTTTAAGGGAAAAAACCCTAAACCCAGGGGCAGAAAAATCCGGCTTTTGCAGGGCCTCAGACCCTTGTGAACTGAACCCTGCTCGATTTTTATCCTGCAAGGCCCCAATTGTGATGACCTCAGTGGAATCTCCTGGAAAACGGATGCTGTCTTTGCCCTTTCTACCCTCATTACCCGCAGCGAAAAGCGGTATAATTCCCAGATCTCTCCAGCGTCTAAGCGCCGCTGTAAAAAATCCTCGACTGAGGGGTTGATCTGTGGGAAACCCCCAGGAATTATTGATGATGCGCGGATAATCATCTGTACTCGGATCACCATCCGGATCAAGCATCCATTGCATGGCCCGTAAAACACGCGAAGCCAATCCGTGAACACGCTCAGAGACCGCATCACGGTCACCCTGGCTAAAGATTCTCTCCAAGACGCGCGCCACGATCAGTCTTGCACCAGGGGCCACCCCAGCCTCACCCGCCTCGGACCCCTGTCCGGCCAGAATTCCCGCAACATGCGTTCCGTGCCCCTCTGGATCTTGCATTTCTTGAAAAGGCTGAGTTGTGAAGTCTTGGTAGCGATCAATCCGATTTGTAAAAATACGATGCGGTATTATCCCTGTGTCTATCAGGCCCACACGCACCATCTTACCCTGATGCCCTGCCGCATGAATGAGTGGAAGATTAAGGCCGCCAAACCAGCGCGAAGGCCTGGACCTACCCGGGGGGTCTGGAATGGATAAGGAAATCATCTCTTCAGGTACAACTTCCAAAACCTTTGGAAGCTTTTTCAAATCCTCTGCGGTTTGGACTGAACACTTAATTCTGGCGGCACTGATGAACCAAAACTTCTCAATGGATTTAACACGAGATGAACCTGGGGAACGTGGACCATAGAGCTTATTCTTTTGACCTGAACCCGGATCCATGTAAGCGTCCAATATCGATAGATTCCTGACCCCCTCAGTTTTCAATCTGGCAATACTGAGTTTCGATCCTGGTGATCGGGGAGATGAATTTTCACGTACGCGCACGAGATAACTTCGGACCAGTCCCCCTGAGTAACCAATCTGCGTTAGAAACAAGAGCAGAGCTACTTTTGAAATTCTATGTAAAAAAAGGCGCTGGCCTGACCCCATAACAAAATCTAACTCCTGGCTTTAAATACGTAAAGCAAAGGCTTTTAGTTGCCAGATTGGCCCGATCTATTCTTTTCAAGCAGATCGAGAAGCTCTTTTGCCCGAATACGAACCATGGATGAGGAATCGCTAAGCCTCATTTCTATAGCCTTTCCATAGTCCGCTACCCTCCCTGATCTGGAGAGGTATTCCAAAGATTGAAACCTATTATAGGAGTAACCATCGCGTAGTCCAAAATCAAGCACCCAGGCAACCTCCTCAAATCTTCGCGCATAACAGCCGCTGTAGATTGCCCTACGTGAACTGATATTTTCACCTCGTAAAAGAGTTTTCAAAAATAGATCCTGCTTGGTGCAGGTTAATCGAGCATAATATTCAAGCGCCGTACTGGACTGATACCAGTTAAAATTCGCATCCTTTGAAAATGATTTAAGTTGCAACAAATCTTTGTTTTCCAGCGCACTGGCTATGCGTGGGTCTACCTTTATAAGACTCCGGTAAAAACCACCCCCCAAAACCAGCAGAAAAACCACGGCCAAAGGCGAAATTATCAAAACTCTATACAATGTAGATCCCATCTCCTCAGGGCTATCCTATTAGATCTTCGGTTAAGCCATCATAAGGTATGAAATCCCATAGTAATTCTTATTTTCACCCACCCAAATCCCCAAGGAAGTATACAAAACATGCCAATTTATATTAGAATTTGTACGATGTACCTTCTTCTACTCTTCACAATAACCCTATCCTGCTTTGCTGAATGTCATTTTCTGGCTCAGGCCGAGGTGGCTCTTGCGCCCGGTCCGATCAGCTTAGCACAGATCGGTCAGTTGAGTTGCTCTAAGGCGGGTGAAGCAGCAGAGCTCAAACCCCTGATTGAAAGATTGCGCCTGACCACAATTTTCCCCTATTCACCCTCGAGTGAGTGGAAGAGGAGTTATCTGGAGAAGAAATGGAATCAATTTCATAAAAATAGGCCCTTATTTTTTTCGGGTGCCCCCTCTGTCTCCATCTCGCCCAAGGTTCAAACCCTGCCCCTCGATCAATTTCGTAACCTGGTCGAAGAAGAGATTCGATCTCATCTTCCTACAGATGGGGAATTCAAAATCGAATATCGCCGATTTCCGGGGGATCTTCAGCTACCCGCGTCCGATTATAAATTTGAATTCATTTCGGACAGAGTTCTACGTGGGCATCTGCGTGTACGGGTCACCCATAAGGACCGTCTTCAAAAGCAGTTTTTCATCAACTTCAGTATTTTGCAAAAAAAGCCCGTGTTTGTTGCCCGCGAAACCCTAAAGCGCGGGGACCGCGTGGACCCCAAAAAACTCTCCCTGGAATCCAAGTATATTGCCCTGAACTCCACCCCGCTTTCTACATCGATGTTTTCTGAACTCAATCAGATGTATATCAAGCGCAAAGTTCGTTCCGGTTCATTTCTAAAATCTCTGGACACCTCTTTTTACACGGTGATCCAATCGCGACAAAAGATCAAAGGGCTCTTTCGCAAAGGGGCTATTAATATCGAGATGCAAGTCATGGCCTTGCAGGCTGGAAAAAAGGGTGACCATATCCAGGTACAGGCCATTGATAGCCGTAAGAAATTTTCGGGAGAAGTCTTGGATGCCCAGACCGTCCTGATTCTATTTTAAGCTAGCGAATGGGTTCAATCTGAACTTCGGACGCAAGCACCGGGGCAATTCCAAACTTTCCGTCCCCAAGATCGGCCTGCATAATCCCATCTCCGTCAGAATCACGCTCACCGTCAATTTTCTCACCCGTAAATGCCAATTCACTCAGTTGAAGGGAGTAGTTTTTCATAATCCCCTCAAAATAAGCCAGCATAAACGCGAAGGTCCTCAAGTCTCCTGTGGCTATGACCATCTCTCTCAGGGCTCCCATAGTCGCTCCAAAATTCATTGGGTTGATCTTGAGAACCGAAGTTTCCTCATGGGTTCTGAAGGTATTCATATCCTCGTCCCACATTCGGTTGACCATGAAGTCATAAATGCGGGTCGCCGAGCGGTAAAAACGCTCTTCGCGAGTCACCTTGAAGGATTCCAACATGGCAATAATCATCAGAGACTGGTCTTCAAGACTGCGATTGAGAAAATCGCCTGACATTCTCTTAACATCAAAACTATCCGCGACACCTCCGTCTAAAGCCTGCATATACTGAATGACAAACTGACCTACGGAGTAAATGAGGTTTCCGCAAACATTGCGAATCTCGGGATCATCGAAGAAGTTTTCAAAGGCATTTCCAAGCCCTTGCATAACCAACGCCAGATCACGAGTCTTAACTCTTTTAATGGGCTTTACAAGGGTAGCCGTTGAATATAAGACGCCCCGAGACCGGTCAAAATGCATAAGCTCTAAATTCTTGAGCGCAATATAAACCAGCTCTCGCGCCAGATGGCGGGAGTTATAGGAAAATGGAAACTCATCGGAATCGTCAGGACCTGTTCCAAAGACTTTTTGAAGAGACATTTTTCTAGGATCGCTCATTCCATAGAACTCGGACAGACCCAGTAGTAGAGCCCCCAGGTCGCGCATATGACTCAAGCGCTCTTTGACATAGTAGCTGCCTGGAGCTCCGGTTTCCTTATCAAACTCCACAACCAGAGTATTAGGGATATAGAGGAGCTCACGGGTGTCATAGTAGTCGGGAGGAAAGCTCTTAAATTTCGCTCCATCGAATCCAAGGCCATAGCGTAACCAAAGCATGGAGTTGATCATCTCATAGATTAGTAATTGTGCTTTGTAACCGGCACGGGGAGTTACCCCCACTCCTTTACTATTAACAAATTTAAGGTAATTTGAAGCCAACACGGATTTAGCATAAAGCCCCAGCCCCAAAGATTCGGACTGAATAGTCTTGTTCATTTTTCCCGATTCCCAGCCCCTACCCGTACCTGTTTCAAAATCAGGCTTTTCAATATAGTGGGGATCTCCAGACATGAACTCGGCATAAACCGGCGTCATGACCTCTGTGCCCGTAAACCCGGCCGCTTTCTTGAAGAATTCCTGCCTTGCTTTGAAATAATCTACAGGTGGTTTTTCTACACTACGGGCTTTCAAATGCACCAGAGGAGCGTAGTTGATGCCAAGACCCATATTGGAGTGCAGCGCTATGGCTTCAACATTGTAGCGACCAATGCCAAAGACTTCACGAACTAAGACTTCTTCCAGGCTCTTATTATAGGCAATTCCTGCTTGATCCAATTGATTGGCGAACTCCTTACCGGACTGAATCAGTTGACCCGCGGCGTAGTATGACGGACCTGTAAACATGCGGTAATGAATGGATTTGAGAATTTCAACCTGTCTTTCAACGATACGATCTTCCGCAGTGGGTCTCTGAAAAGAGAGATCCGGAGGCAAAGGGGCCTGTTTTTCATAGGTAGGCTCGCCATAAATCGTATTGGCAAAACTATACCCGTGCTTGGCGTAGTAATGACCCAGAAAGTTGCGGGGACCACCACGGTCACTGAAGTGACAATAAATACAGGCTTTGCGTTCGCGCCGGGCATATTCAACCGTGGCGTGAGTCAACAGACCGCTACTTGTAACCCAAATGATTCCAATTGCCATCCATAACTTTTTCATGACTGATCCTTAATTCCACTCCTCACCGTCATCAAACGGCAGGACTTCAACCTGATCTCCAGGGCCAAAGCTGTCTCTCCCGGCTGGAAGACAAATAAGACAATCGGCCCTTGAAAGCGCTCCAATAGCTCCAGATCCTTGATTCTGATCTGTTCGAACAATGTTCTCTCCCGAACAAATATCCAGGTTTCCCCGCATATAAACATCCAGGTGACCCGGCTTTTTCAATTGATCTCCAAGAGAAGCCATAACTCTTTTAGGCTTGCGTACACGTCCACTCATGGCAGCCAGCGCATCTCGAACGAAAATAAAACAACTTAGAAATGAGGATACGGGATTTCCCGGTATTCCAAAAATGGCTTTATTTTCCCTCGTAGCAAAAATGACAGGCTTGCCAGGTCGGATAGCTACTTTTTCAAAATGAATGCTATAGCCCAATTCCTGGATAACTTGGGCCGTATAGTCATAATCTCCAACTGAGGCTCCTCCCGAAATGAGGAAAACATCGTGACCCTTGGCAAGGCTGACCTTGGCGCTGAGTTCCTGCAGATCGTCCGAACAGCCACCATAGTCCACAGCCTCTGAACAAAATTTCTGTAGCGACAAATGGAAAATCTCCCCGTTGCAGGAGCGAATCTGTCCGGGATTAAGGGGTTCACCCCCAAAAACGAGTTCGTTGCCAGTGGTTAAAAAACCCATAGACGGGCGCGAGAAGACCTCGACCTCAGAAATACCCTGAGCGGCCATCAGCGCCCCTCGAGTGGCTGTCATCATCGTTGATCGGCTTAGAAGCTTATCTCCGATTCTCA
>CAZRLV010000203.1:0-6850 GCA_964600955.1 uncultured bacterium | reverse complement strand
AAGACATCTGAAGAGTTCGCGATAATGAAGGCGCAGACTGCCGCCGCAGCTAATGGGCCTGTACCGGCTCTCGCACAAGGAATTACCCTAACTTTCTCAAATGTAGCTGCAGGTGAGACGGTGTACTACAATGGTTTTTCATTGGCCAACTTGGCTACGCTAACCGGTACCGGTGGAATCCTATTGAGTACAGGGACTCTTAGTGCTCCAAACGGAACTTTGACTTTCTTTGAAGAGTCCTTCATTGATGTCAAGTTTGATGGGGTTTCAGCCAGCGTGGAATTTACGATTAGCCGCACGGGTGACTTCAGCGTTTATCACTATGCCATCGGGTCCACCGGGTCTGGCGCATGGGAAGTTCTACCGGCCAGTTCGGGTGTTGCCTGTACAGGTGGAGCTAAGCTGTGTGCAGGTATTGTAGATAACGGTGCTGGAACCAGTACGGTAACGATTCTATCTGAAGGGGCCGGGTCTCCCTTCGTTGTAGGCCCAACCCTCAGCGCTCCGGTTGTGGCAAGACGTTCCGGTGGGGGTTGTCTTGCCGTGGGGGTTGAGGATTCAGACTTGAATCCATTGGATGGAATTCTCAATTTCCTGATGATGCTTCTACCCATTGGGGTTCTCCTGATGCGCAGACTCCGTTAAGAAAATAGAATTAGAGCCCGAGGTTCCAACCTCGGGCTCTTTTTTTATGGTTGGAGATTTCCAGATTTGCCGATATTCTCTAGAGGGAGTTAATATGAAACGCTTAGTCTGTGAATCCTTGATTGTCTTGACCTTCCTGGGTTGCGGGTTTAGCGCCGATGTTCTGCCAAGTTCTGGAAATCGTTGTGCTCAGGATTCGATAGGACTGGGAAATGTAGTCCCACAGGTTCGAAACTACGATTCAAAATTTTCAGGCTTCTAAAGGAGCGAGTAACGTCTCCCTGACAGTTGAAGGCTCGCGTGTTTCAGATGTGTCTGACCCTTCGCAGTTGATAGATTCCAACGCTAAAAGAGCTTTTTTAGTTGTTTTCAGATGCAACGAGAATAGTATCTCGGCAACAGAATGGGTGACCGTGACTCCATCAGATGGAAGCAGTATCTTTGCAAGTGGTATTCAAACCGGCGGTTTTCCCGATACCGTTGTAGTGGTCGACGATGTCAGTGGCGAAGATCTTAGTACCGCCATCTTCTATTATGTAGCTTTTAGTGCAGTGTCCTCTTTGGACTCGCCAACTAATATTGCGAGCGCTACGGCTCTGCCATCGTTTTTTGGCAATGCAAAAACCTAACAAGATGCTCTTTTAGAGATGTACACACGTACCGAATTTGCTGGTTATACTTGGACAAGAAACCCACTGGTAAAAAGGGTTAGCTTTCTACCCAGTCAGGCGCATGTAATAGCCGATCTTCAAAATCCTGTCAACGCTACTTTGGTATCTGGCTTTATCTCTACATCTTCTTCTCCCCGATTAACAGATACAATATTGGGACTGTCTGTATCTCATACACTTACAACAACATCAAATTCAGAGAATTTTATTGGCAGCCCGGTTTACACCTGGAATTATTTTCTGAGCCTGGACGGATCCCCGGTGGTGACTCCGGTCAATCTTTTTTTTACTCCGGGTCCTATAACTCTGGGTATTACAGGAAATTTTCTCGGAACCCAGGCAGATCCCGGTGATTATTCCCTGCAGGTAACTTCCTTTGTCACTGATTCAGGTTCCGCTTTTTCCTCTACCACGACGGTAAATTTTGATTGGCAGGTGCGTCCTAATGTTTTGGATATGGACAGGGCCGGTGGAGCTACCGTGGCTTTTGTCGAGATAGGAAATTCCGAGCGCTTCACTCTTACACGCACGGCGGGCTTTGCTGAGGGCGTAAGCGGCCCGGCGAGCTTTGTTACCGCCAGTTGGCAAATCTCAAATATTTCTTCAACGAGCGTTCAACTTGACACTCTGACAACATCTGGTAATTCAGCCGGATTCCAGGTCAGTTTTGTCGATAACGAAGCTCTGGTGGGGGCCTATAGTTTTGATCTAACTCTGACTGAAACCTGTAATCCCGGAGCGCCCAGTTATTGTGCCTCCATGATTCAAACCCAAACCAAAAGCTTTGTGATTCAGGCACTGGGTCATAATTTCAATTTTGCCTCTAGTCTGCGTAGTTCTGAGACCCAGCAAAAACAGAGTAATTACAATGACCTGAGTAGTTTTATTCCTCTCTATTTTGACAGCACTCAGCCTGGACTTCCTGAATTTTCCGTCTTTCCTATCCAGGCTGTGAATATGAAATCTGCTAGCTTTTCCCCACTGACTACGGCTGATTTCCAGATTGGTTCTTTTCTCTATAATGGGGTGCCGCAAGCCATAGTTGGCGGACTGGTCAGCGCCGGAGGAATCACTTTTTCAACCCCATCTGCGGGTTCAGGTAGTATTGCGACCCTGACCCTAAGCGGTGCCTTGATAGCCAACGACAGATTTTTAGTCGAACTGACCGCGCTCAGTTCTTCCTCAACTCCTTCTTCAACCTCCATCACCCTTGGTTTGATAGCGCTTGAAGCTCGCGCCCCGGTCATTGTGCAGTCATCTGTCTTTGAGGATCGAACCGGCACTACCTTTATCTGGCCGGCAGGTTTCAGCACCAATTCCTTTCCGGCACGCACCGATGCCAGAATTTCAGTCACTTTTTCAGAAAACGTCACCGGTACGCGCCTCAGGCCTGATTCAGGAGGCACCACCGGGGTCACCGAAAACATGAGCCCTTCTACCACTAGTGTTAGCTTTTCCTCGGTTTTATCAAGTGGCGGTCTGCTCAGTCTGGTTGCCATTAATCCGCGTACTTTTGTGATAGCTAATTTCTCAGGGGCCCTCGATCAAATCAATACAGTAAAAAAGAATAGCTTGGCAGATACACAGGCCATGATTGAGTTTGTCCGCACCCCAGAGGTTCTAAGTATTACGGGTTCAAAGAACCCTCCCTTAAAGCGTAACGGCCCTCTTTCTGTAAATTTTTCAGAAGCCATTACCAGCAATCTTAGTCTTCTAAGAGCTGGATTAACCTCTCCAGATTTTACCGATTATTCCCTCAGCGCAGGTTTGGATTCTACCTCGGCATTGCTTGCGCCCCTGCCGGGACGAGAGCTCATCCTCAGCGGCAATACCGCTCGCATGGAGTTTCAGCCGGGGGCGTTCTATAACAGTGCCGGGTTTCCAAATATTGCTACGCAAGTATTCGCGGGTATTATTTTTGAAGCCGATGTCAAACCGCCCTTACTTCTTTCGAGTTCAGTTGCCAGCGATAATTATCTGACCCAGGTTGCCTATAGCCTGGTCTTCGATGAACCGCTTTCAGGCACCATCAATATCATCTACAAGAACCTGACCGACGGAAGCCAGAGCCTTTTTACCCAGGCAGGTTCCACAACAACCCTGACTCTAACGACCTCAATTTTAAGCTTTGCCACCGAGTACCAAATTCTTCTTGAAAACATCAGTGACGGTACAAACGTCACGACTTTGGTTCTGGACCCATTTTTAACCCTGGCTAATGATCCGAGTTCGGCGGCTGAGATCCAAGCCGCCCAGGCCGCGGTTGCTGCTGACGTAAATTCTCCCTTTGTTTATCAAGTGAGTCCTGATTTCAGAGTTGGAGCCAATCAGGAAAACATCCCGGTTCGACCTCTTATTACCCTTGAATTTTCTGAAAAAATGGCGGCTTCAACCACAAATTCAGTTATTTTGAGCGATTCTTCCGGGGCGCTCGCAGGCGTTGGTATACGGGTCGAATCTTTTGATGGTCGGACGCTTATTCTTATTCCCTCTCAAGACCTAAAGCCCGGTATCCAGTATCACCTGGGCTTTGATAACCAGGCTCGCGATGCCAGTCCGGGTGCCAATACCCTGACAGTTACAAATTTCAGATTTTCCACCTATGCCCCTCCGGCGCCCGGGGCCACAGACACCAATCAGCCCCCGGTGCTGTTGGGACAGAATATGGAAGCTGTGAATCTTCCAGGATTTCGACCCAGACTCTATCTCTCAGAGCCAGTGGACCCCGCATCTCTGCTCAATGCCGTCTTGATTCAAGATTCTTCTGGTAGCCCCGTGCCAGGGTTTTGGGTTCTGGATGGGTCGGACGCTGTATTTGCAACGACGGCAATTTTCGCGGGTCAGTCTTATACCTACAGCATTCAGGCTAATCAGATTGCAGACTTATTGGGTAAAACCGACCCTCTGGCGGTAGTTTCAAGCGGAGAATTTCATATTCAAGGAGACCGTTCCATCCGCGGGTTTACGGTAGAGGCTACGCCATCAGGTGCATCCTTGTTGGTTACCGGCACCTGGCTTCCACCTGTGGATCGAACGGGTATCACAGGTTATGAGCTTTTTTATCAACCCCTGGACTCAGCCTTTCTTCCAACTGGCAGTCTCATTAGTCTGGGTACAAATCCAAATATTCTTGATGCAAAGCTTCAGGTCATAAATTCCATCTCAGGATTTAGTTCTGGAGATTCTTTTCGTTTCGAGGTTCAGGCACAAGGAGGTGTCGGTATTCTTACCTCTGCGAGTTTGGATCTGGTATCGATTGCAGCGGTTGCAGACACTTTGGGCACCACCAGAGTCTCGGTTTTGCAAGATTCGATGATCTGTATCGGGCAGGTTTCCGTAAATCCCACTGACCGGGCGCGGGTTTGTATTCCTCCCGGAGTGCTCGAGACTAGTACAGAGGTAACCGTGCGTCATACGGCTGATTCCAATTTGAAAGGCAAGAAGGGGGGCGGGAAAAGATTTTCCGATGTTGTCCAGTTCACGGCCGAAGGTGTCGTATTTAGAGAGCCCGTAGAAATCGCCATTCGCTATGAAAATCCTCAAGGGCTCAATCAGATTACCTCTGAGTGTTCCTCACTGGATTTGAGCTGTGAAGCCGAGCTTTTTCGTTTGCTGGTTCCTTTGACCTTTGACACTTCGACTCGCGCCTGGACTCGAGGTTCTTTGGCACGCATCCGGGTGGAAACCACAACCGACCCCAATGTGGCCATCTATTATGCTAAAACATCACATTTTAGCTCATTTTTAGTGGCTCAGTCCCTGGTGATTGTTTCTCCGGCTGCTAATAGCACCCTTTCAAATGCGACCATTGGGCAGACCACCTACCAGGATTTTATCAACCTTAGCGGTGATCCAACTTCTCAAACGGTGGATGTCATTTTCAGTCCAACGGGTTATGGCTTCTCAACTAATTTTGACACCGCAAATGACCGTATTGAAATTCTAAACAACGATGTTATGCGTCCCCCGGGGGACACCTCAACTTCAGTCAGTGTCACGGTTCGGGTCACTGATTTTGCTAATAATTCTACAGAGACTCGTGTTTACACGATTCCAATCGTTGATCTTTCCGGTGACCCGAGTTTTGCGGGTACACCCCAGGGAGTAGATTTTTTTCCGGTTTATCATTCCACTGATTCACTGGTGAATTTATCCTGGGATTACGCTTCAGATACCTTGCGTACTATTCATCTCGTAAAAATCGAAATTGAGAATCTGCGTACCAACCAAAGCCAAACTGCAAGTATTTCCAGGGGGATCCCGTCCACCACTGTTTCTGTCTCCGCAGGTGATAAATATCGTTGGAATATCTACACCGAGTCGTTTCAGGGACAAAGAAGTGATCCATCAACCGACCTTGAGCGTTACACCTTTGGGTCGGCTCAACAGGCGAGTGGAACAGGAAGTGCGACCCTGAATGGAATTCAGGTGGATTTTACCGTACCCTCGGGTACTGTCCATTACAATGAGTTTTCCTCGGCAGTGCGTACGGTTCTGGCTGCTCAGGGAACTCTCAAAAGTGGTACAACATTGGATGCTCCGGATGGCTTGCCGATTGAATTTGATTTAAAGTCGGGAATGGATCTCAATTTCAGCGGTGTTACCGGGTCTTCTACCGTAGCCAGTGTTGCCTTTACTCTCTCAGAAACCGGGTCGGATCGTGTTTATCATTATGTCCAAACCAGCTCAGGCGGCGCCTGGGAGGTTTTGCCCTCCTCCAGTGCTGGAGGAGCCAGGCTCTGGGCAGAGATTTCAGGTCCTGCAACGGCTAGAACCATCAAAATTTCTTCCCTCGGCGGTGTGGGATCGCCCTTTGCAGTGGGTCCCATTCCCATCCCAAAGGTCATAAAAGCCGGCGGGGGAGGAGGGTGCTCCATCTCTGAAGATTCAAGCAGTGAAGGCAGCGACTCAATTGGGCTTCTAAACTTTCTTCTGCTTCTGTTTCCGATTTTTTGGTGTTGGGCCAATAGAAATTATCTATAGGACAGAAAAGTCTCTATATTGTCATCCTCTGGTCAACCCGTAGGATGACGAACGTGAGGCGGTTTTTTTTAATCAGAAAAAACTTCGTAACTTTTTACAACTAAGTCTAGTCTATTGATCTGGGAGGGCACGATTTATTTCCGACTGCATAACGAGAGGATCTTACCATAGAGTCAAGGTAGTAACTCAAAGGTCAATTGGTATAAATCCTTCCTTAACCGTTTAAATATGGGGTTAAGTTGTCTGAAGCGGGAACTAAGTCTGACCAAAAAGTTAGTATGCTCATGGGGTTTTCACCTGAAGCACTGGCCTTTCAACTTGGCATAACACCTGCTTTATACCCTGGATTGGGAGCTTTACAGATCGGTAGATTTATCCTGGTAAATCAAACGGAAGTAATAATTGTTTGAGAGGAAATGCTGTGATAGATTGAGCTGGAGCCATCTGTAGACTTTGGGAGCTTTACGGATGAGTCGTAACACTCATCGTTTAAGAGCGATCAATAATAAGAATACTCACTGCGCGGATTTTCGCGCGAAATAAGGGAGGAA
>CAZRLV010000202.1:0-6920 GCA_964600955.1 uncultured bacterium | reverse complement strand
GTGTAGGGTTGCGAGGCATGCCTCGCCCGTCTTCTTGCATGCCCGCCCCCTACGGGGAAGAGGGGGGCAAATTTGGAATCGGAGGTGAATAGTTACAAGAACTTTAGATTTGGACAGGGGTCAAGTGACCCCTACGCACTATAAAAACCGTCAAAATATGGGGCTTGGACCTTAGTTTCGATCAGAACTCCAAATAATGAGAGTTCTCCACACTATTTGACACAAATTTACCGGAACTCACTCGCGGTCAGGGGAGGAGGCTCGACATAAATAGGGGGTGGTGGATTTGGGTGACTCATGAATCTTGACTTCTTGGGCTTTTGGAGTGAAACTTACAGCCATGTTGCGCTGGGTGTTTTTGCTTTTGATGAGTTCGCAAAGTTTTGGGTTTTCTCCTGGATTGACGATTCCCAAATGGTATCAGGGGAGTTTGCGTCCCCTGAGCACGCCTGAACTGGGACAGGAATTTGAACTTAAGTTTGAGTTTCAACCACTTCTTGCACCCATTGAATATGCTCAAACCAAGCTGATTCTCCCCGCAGGACTGAAGGCCCTTAAAGGCTCTCTGATTACCTCTGTAGCCTCCCTGCCCCTGGGAACCTCCATTCAATTGAGTTGGACCCTTAAGGCTGAAAAGATCATTCAAGGACGACTGCTTAGCCTTGAAGTTAAAACCCCCTACCCCATCATGGCGTTGAAAAAAGAAAGTCTGCGCCTCTATGGTCATGAGCCAAAACACCAGAGAAATCAGCTCTTGAAACATCTTCAAAATATGAGACAAGAGGCTGAATTAAGCTTTCATCAAAATTTAATGATTTTGGAAACCGAGGGGATCTTGCAGGTTTCCGGGCTTATTTTTAGCTCCAAGGTCCATATCAAAGGATATGAAAACCCTTTTCTTACCTATAGCCCTCAAAACTCCACGACCGAAGCCAAGAAAACCCATCGCCAGGAAATTCTGGAGTTTGAAAAATTCTTTACCAAAGACCTCAAGGAACCGCCTCTTGAACCCAGGGCGATTCAAAGCCCTACACCTGGATTTCAACGTGCCTTGCAAAAGGTGTCATTTTTGTATTACGAGGATGCCTTGCAAAAATTTCATGCAGGCGCTTTCGCGGAATCTGACCAAAAGCTTCAGACACTTTCAGCCCAACTTCTGCGAGAACCGGAGATGAATTACAGCTTATTCATGGCGATACAAAACCTACGGGCCTTGGCTTTGTCTGCGCTAGACAATATAGAACGAGCCAAGCAGATCTGGATTACTACCATCAGAACAGCGGCCGACTCACCCTCTCGGCATTATCTCATGTATAACCTTGCCATCCTTCTAAGCAAGGCGAAAAATCCGGCACTAAGCCTGCACTACCTCAATGAGGCCGTAAAGAGCCAGCCAGGCTTTACCTTAGCTCGCAGCCTACGAGAAAAGCTATTTCAAAACTAGCAGACCCCCCACCAGCAAGAGTGTAAAAACTATCGTAAAGGCATTGAAATGCTTTTCGATTTTCTCGCGGATCACGGGTCCAAACCAAAACAAGGTCAAAGCCACCAGGAAAAAACGCAAAGAACGCCCGGTGATGGATGCCAGAAAAAACGTAGCTATAGAAATCTTAAAGACTCCGGCGGCAATGGTAAACACCTTATAGGGGATCGGTGTAAAAGCGGCAGCGAAAATAGCCAGCCCCGCATGATCTTGATATTTCTGACTTACAACTTCAAAAGCCTGCTCCAAGTGCAGAGTTTGTAAAATTCCCATCCCCACGCTCTCAAACAAGGCGTATCCAATCCAGTAACCCATAAGCCCTCCAAGGACGGATCCCACAGCACAAATCAGGGCAAACTGAAAAGAGCGCTTTGGGCTTCCAGCGCAAAGCGCTATGAGCAACACATCTGGTGGAATAATAAAAAATGAAGACTCAACGAAGGCCAGGATAAACAGAGCCGTCAAAGAATGCGGACTCTCGGACCAGTGCAGTGTCCAGTCATAGAGCCTCCGAATCATTTTCATGATTCACACCGATTGAGTTCTGTAAGAATTTTCTCTCTATTCTCGTTGAGTTGCCGAGCCGATAGATGTAAGCCCAGTAAATAAGCCCCAAGAGCATAGAGAAAATAATCCAAATGTCCGGGCAAGGTATCCAAAACTCCGTGCAATAAAACCACAAGGGTTTGAAGCGACTGGTGACCAAAGGGAATCATATAGCCCGGTTCAGAAATCAAAGGATAAACACAGACCAGAAAAATTGGAAAGATCAAAACACCCGAGACCATGGAAAGAAAAAACCGACTGAACCCAAGAAGCAGAGTGCGTGAAAAACTATCTTTGTGTAAAGAAGCACTAAGCCCGGACTCAATACGCATGGGAAAATGCACAGACAAGAGATTTCCACCTATGAACACCAGAAAAATACTTAGAATAAAAACCAGCCACAAGGCTTGCAGTGTATGCACGGAATGCGCACCCATGAGCGCCGCTAGAATCGTCACCCCCATAGAAGGTAGTCCCAAAAAAATCAAAACAGATAGATTTTTGCTGAGCAAAAGCTCCACGGAAGTCATGGGTAAAAGGAATAGATGATTGATCCCCTGGCGCTCAACTCCCAGAATATTGGATGAAAAATCAGACGCGATGACAAAAAGCGCAAAATAGAAAAACATGGGCCAGGCGTAAAGAACCTGCGAAGCGCCCATTTGAAAGCTCTCCACAAACCCAAGGAAACCCCCGCCCAGAAGACCATAGGCAGCCCCTTGTTGAACTTCATTGATCACCGACATCAAAACATAGCTCAAGCCCCAAAAAAAGAATGCCGAGAGTAGCGGCAAAAGAACCACAACCTTCGTATGTGGCTCTCTCAAAATAAGCCTGAGGTCCTTCAGCACCAACAGAGCCAGGCCCTCTTTGATCTTGAGAATGCGTATTAGAAATAATTCCAGAGCCCTAAAAAACCGGCCCTTGCCCACCCGAAAAACCGCCCCGCTTCCCTGTCTTTTTACCACCCCTTGTATCACCCAGGAACCCAATCCGAGTAAGATCAAAAATTCCAGAAAAAACAAGCCCAGGTAGATCGTAGACATCATCAGATCGCCCTGATATACCCCCTTTAGAGTCAAAACCAGAAGACTGGAAGGTAAAACCTTCGTAGACTCTAGAAAAGCCAAGTCTGGGCGGGTAAACGTGTCAAATAAAGGCAGAGCCACTAGAAATTTGGAATAGGAATAGAGGATCAGAAAAAATAAGCCCAGAGGAAGCAGGAAGCTGGCAAAAAACGAGAACCAGCGCGCGTTTCTAAAAATGGTCTGATAGGCAAAGACAATGATCTGGGAACAAGCCAGGGCCTGGATCAAAAAGAGAAAATTCAGGGCAAAGTATACAGGGGTCCACCATAGGCTTGAATTCATTCCAAGCCCTAGAGAGACTCCCCAAATCATAGGGTAGATGGGAAGCACAGAGGCATCAATCAGGGAGGTGGACACAGAAGACAAAAACAATCTGGCTCTGGACACAGGAAAATGAAAAAGGGAACCGAGGTCTAAAAAATCCGAGACCCGAGCGCCGCTCAGCGGGGCTAGAATCCATCCCAGCAAAAAAACCGCATACAAGAGCCCTAAAATCTCAAAAAGATAGGCTTCATTGGCCCAGGTCACCACACCATAGGTTAAAGCCGTAATGGGAAGTGAAATCAGCAGACTCAGGAAAAACCAAAGCTCCAATGAAAAGCGAACCCCGACGCCATCCACAAATTTACGATGACCCAAAAGCGCCTTAAGCCGAAATAATTCAGGCAGGGGATAAAGGGAAGAGTTAAGAGATTTAATATTCTGAAAAGTCATTGTCTCAACTGTTTCCATTCGTTCTACTGATTCCTCTTACCTTCCCCCATCCATCGCGTCTTTCAAAAACACATCCTCAAGCGAGGTCGCACCAAAGTTTTCAATCAACTCCTCGCGACGACCTACACCTAGCAATCTGGCCTTCATAATGATTCCGATGCGATCGCAAATTTTCTCGACAATCTCGAGAATATGCGAAGAGAAAAATATGGTAACTCCCTCTGTTTTAAGAGATTCCAAAAACCGCCTTACTTTGATCACACTTAGGGCATCCATTCCGGTAAAAGGCTCATCGAGGAAAAGAATTTTGGGTCTGTGAATCAAGGCGCTAATTAGGGCCAGCTTTTTTTTCATTCCGTGGGAATACTCCAAAATGAACTGATCCTGTTGATCACTCAAATCGAGTAGATCCAGCAAAGCATCAATGCGCTTATCAAAATCCTGGACCTGAAACATGCGCGCCGTAAACTCTAGAAATTCCCGACCCGAAAGCCGATCGTAGATTTGAAGTTCCTCTGGCACCACACCGATCAAAGGCTTCACCTCTATGCCCTCGCTGAAAGGATCCTTACCATAAACCCGTATATCTCCCGAGGTCGGCTTTAAAAAGCCGGTTATCATCTTCAAAGTTGTGGATTTTCCAGCCCCATTAGGCCCAAGAAAGCCAAAAATCTCTCCTTGCTCGAGTTCAAAACTGACCCCATCGACGGCCTTCAGCCCGCCAAAGGATCGCGAGAGAGAATTGACGACAAGAGGAGAGGTGTTCAAGCCTTGCCCCCCCCTGTCAAACGACCTAAAATCTTCAAAGTTTTTACATAAAACAAAAGAAGTTCCAGCTTGGTTCGATGCTCTGAGTTTGGATGATTTTCAATCAGCTGAAAAATACGAGTTTCGCAGGCTTGATAATCTCCAAGTTCCAATTGACACATGACCAGATTATACAAGGCTTCTTCCCTGCGTATAGTGTTCTTTTCTGATAACAACTGATCGAAAACCTCTACGGCCTTCTTATAATTTTTGAGATTATTTCGATACATGACCCCCTGATTGAAAAGCACTTCATCCCTCAGCCCCAAGGCAAGGTCATTTTTCAAGGTCAACACCTTGCTAGCTAGTTCCAGGGACTTTGAAAACTCGGCCTTAAGAAACCGCACGGATTCCGCCTTGAAGTAGATCTCAAGGGCCTCGGTCGAGCCCTCGGGTTCAGCAAGAGCCATCAACGCTAGAAGGCGCTCTAAAATATCGAAAAAATACACGTCCAGCTTAAATACATGCAGCCAATCGGATACAGCCTCTTTAATTTTGTCTTGGCGTAAATATAGGAGTCCACGAAAATAATAGGCCTTAAGATGATAAGGGCTTTGGGAAACATACTCACCCAACTCGGCTTCAAGACTTTTTCCCCGACTTTTTTCCAACTCAACGCGTAGAGAAGAATCACTATACTGAACCAAATAAGCCAGCAGATAAAAATCAAGTTCAAAGGAATCGAGGTAGGGCTGAGCCGAAATGAGAGCCTCTAGCCATACCGCTTTCAAAATCAGACTTTTGAGCCTGGGGCCATTTGGCAGAGTTTTAAGGGCGTAGAGCATCAAGGGGGCAGGGCCACCGACCGGGAAACCCCCTTTACAGAGGACTCCAAATAATCCTGAGGCCCGAGCTCGTTCCTGCTTGCTCAGAGATGAACTCTTGAAATTCCATGGAGCATCTCGTGGGCCGGCACTTATTTTGCCCGAATATCTCATTTCCTCCAGCAAAGATTCCAAAGTCCAGGAGTCCCAGGCCGGCCTCAAGGGCGCAGCCAATTTTGAAAACTCTAATTCAAACTGCTCCAAGAGCTTGAAAAACAAAGCCTCACGTTCACCATTGAGTCCCCCGCTTAGGTTATGGTCTAACCGCATCAAACCAAGTTCCAGAGTTTCCAGGGGAGAATCGCCTTGAATACGCTCCAAATACACGCGGGCCTCATCGTATTCAAAGCGTTTGCGAGCCTGGGAAAACTTTCTTACCCACAGTAGGTTTTGATAAGAGTAGAAACTGTCCACCAACCAGGGAGCCAATGGTAAAAACGCTAGAAGGGCTAGAGCGGCAAATATCTTGGTTGAGCGCTTAAACCACGGCGAAATAAAAAATGAGACCAGAGCCAGTGGGGGCAAAAAAAAGAACTGAGTTAGGACAACCCACGGTAGGAAAAGGATCGATGAATGGAGCGGCTTCCCAGTCCCTTGTAAAGAAGTCAGGGAAGCCTGAGACATCCGAACCCGCATCTAGAAGCTATTCATCACGGCACTAACCAGGGTAAACCCCAAACCGAGTGACCCGCTCGCAAAGAGAAAAAGCATAATAAAGATGGATACCACAAGAGCCCCAAAGGCCCTCATCCAGGTCTTCAGTCCGTAAGCTTCCTGAATCGCAAAGGCCACCAGATGTAAAATATAGACCACCAGTCCAAGGCTCAACACCATATAGAACGTGATCGCCATAACCTCATTCGTATAAATTTCCAGAAATTGCTCCACGATGGATAAACAGGGTAAAAAAACCAGAGGAAGATGGCAAAAACAAATGCAGACCAACAATCTTAAAAGAGTACCAGACCCCTTCGTTCCAGACACGATGGCGTGTACAATCAGCCCAATCACAATGATCTCAGTCAAGCCTGTGATCCCCGCACCCAGCACCTCTAAAAAGAAACCCAGCCCCGTGAGGGGAGCTTTGTTGACCAGGTGCCCGGAGATTGAAAGCCCACCCTGGGCAAAAGCCAAGGCTAGAAAGGCAGGAATAAGATAAATCGGCTGAAACCTTTTAAGAACCTCATCTACGGCTAGGCGAGGGTCCACCAGCGCCAAATAAAACAAAAAGCTCAGGCTCATAATCCCTTCCATCCACTAAAATAATAGAGTAGAGGAGTATGGGGATTTGGAAGTTGGTTCGTAATAGCCGCCAGAGGATTCATCCAGTTTTGAAACATCGTTTCAAATCGCTCAAATGGGTTAGATTTGCGCTTAATAATATGGGCTTCCTCCAGTCCAGCAAGCTTCTGTGCCAGCTTGACGGCGTCTTGAAATGTCCCGGTTTGATCCGCGAGT
>CAZRLV010000201.1:6593-6921 GCA_964600955.1 uncultured bacterium | reverse complement strand
CGAATTCCATGCACGCCATCGAGGAAGCCGTTCACGCTTCACCTCTCGAACCCGTACCCAGGAAACTTGTGATCCGTGCACGGCGCGAAAAAGACGAACTCATCCTGGAGGTCCAAGATACAGGAATTGGAATCGAGGCCGAAACGCTACCCAAGATTTTTGACCCATTTTTTAGCACAAAAAATCGGGATTTCAGAAAAGGCACCGGGCTGGGACTGGCCATGGTTTTTTCCATTATTCAGGGTCATGGGGGCAGAGTTGAGGTAGAGACCGTTACCGCAGACTCTAAGATCCTCAATCCCGAGGCTAGCACAGGAACATGCTTTAC
>CAZRLV010000201.1:0-6583 GCA_964600955.1 uncultured bacterium | reverse complement strand
AACAAATAAATTTTAATAAAGAATAAAACCAAATACAATTCATCTTCCCATTTTGATGGGTGACATTCCAAAGATGCCAAAACCCCAGAAACCCAGAAAAATCAATCCTCTTCTGGATTCTGTGATCTATATCGTGGACGATGAAAAAGCGATCGTCGATCTTTTGGTCATGGTGCTTCGCGGAGCTGGATACCGGCGCATTCACTCCTATTACAACGGGGCTGAAGCTCTGATGGCCTTGGAATCCTCCCCCGAGTTTCCAGATCTGATCATCACTGATGTGCAAATGCCACCTCTTGATGGTCTAAAGCTCTGCCAAACCATTACTCAAAATCTGCCTCAGAAACGACCCGGTTTTATCATTATCAGTGGCAAGCTCAACGATGATTACGTCGGGGCATTCAAGGAACTTGGAATCCATCATTTCTTAAATAAACCCTGCAAAAGCCCTGAAGTTTTGCAAACAGTCGATACTGTCTTAAATCAGCAAAAAAAGCTAGGAGAAGAAATAATCCATAGCTATGGGGTTTGAAAGTACTCCGATGGACACCAGATCCTTTTGAAAGCGTTCGAACCCCTGCAATTCACGATTTGAAAAATGATAGGTCATATGATCCTGAAAATAGCGTAGAAATTCTTGCTGATCCCAGGAAACCTCTGAACCTTGATATAAGAGGTCGAGATTGGCAAGTCCTGAGTCTATAGATGCCTTGAGTTTTTCAATGAGGTCCATGACACGGTCCTGATGGTGCAAGCAAGCATCCTTTCTAATCAACCAGAGAGCGTAAACGAAGGGAAGCCCGGTAAATTGAGCCCAGAGGGTCCCAAGATCATGGTAAGAGGATTTTAAGACGCTGTCAGCCCGACGAACATCATCTCCGATCAGTAAAATTCCATCGTAGTTTGCTTCCAAATCCGTAAAATCATCTGAAGACAGAGATTCAAGTCCTCTGGTTTCAGTCTCAACGTCCAGCTTAAGATAAGTCTCGCATAACACCTTGAATAGATAGACTGAAGTCAAAGATGCACCCGTGATATAAAAACGTTTCCCCCCCCAACCTTGCGGAGAAAACTGCGAAAATACGCCCACCGTATGGGTTCGACCCAAGGACGCAATACATAACCCTGGAATCACGCGGTAGTCCTGCGGTCGCAACAGGTATTCCATAGAAGAAACCGGAGAAAAATCCAGTTCCCCTTTGGAGAGCATGGTGTTGAGAACCGAGGGCACGCCATAGACCTTCTCAACCCCTTCAGGACAAAAATCAAAATCAGGCCATTAATATAATCAATCATCCCCACCCGTAAGGGAGAAGGAGGATGATTCGGGTCAGGCATGCCTGACACCCTACGACGACCTGTTGCCTTTTCGTGGTTGCTAATCTTCTCTCCGATCTTAAAGATCTCCAAATTTACTTCATGAGATAAACCAGTTACAATGTTCAAACTAAAATCGGAACCCCTCCTATGGATCAGAACCTGGAACCCGCAAGAATTGACGAATTAAGGCAGCTTTTAAGCACTTCACCCGCCCAGGGTTATTCCCAGTGCTATGCTTTCTTTTTTCACGAGGACTGGAATATTCGTAAAAGCGTCAGCGGCCTGATTGGAGAACTGGGGGCCGCAGGATTTAATCTTCTAAAGTCTTCAATCCTCGCCGAGGAAGATCCGGAGCGCAAACAAACCCTCTGCTACTGGGCCGCCATACAGGCTCTGGAGCAAGAGTCCCCGTCCGAGGAACAACTGGAGTTTGTTTTTGAGCAAGGTCGAAGTCATATTCAAAAAGCTATCCTGGAAGGGATTGAAAATGGGATTGCACAGGGGTCTGTGAAACTTCTCTACCAGGCTATTGGAGCTCAGTCCTGGGACATCCGCGAAAAGGCTTCCAAACTTCTAGTCCAAAAGGGTAAAACCTGCGTAGAGTTTCTGGAGAATAGCTTTGCCAGCGCCAGTTCAGACCAGCGATTTTGGACATTTAGAATCCTGGCAATCCTTCTTAAAAGTGGAGCTATCCAGTATTTTTCCAGGTTTCTTAAGGCCCACGGACACGATGAACAGCTTCAGATTTTTGCCGTGTCAAATCTCGGTGAAATTGATGATCCGCGTGTGATCAAGACTCTGGTTAATTTCCTTCGAACAGACTCTTTTCTTTTAACTGAAGAGGTTTACCGCTCACTTTATAAATTGGCGCAAACCCAAAAAGCAGAGTTCCTCAACCAACTGAATGAAAAACCGGATCCTAAATGTCTTGAAATTCTGCTTAGAGTCATGGAAACCGCCTATGATGGAGATATTCTGCCCGAGGTCCAGGCTCTGTTCTCTGACCCTGACCACCGTACACGCTATCTTGCCGTGACTCATTTGGGTAATTTTCAAAGTCAGGAGACTGCCAGACTTTTGATTCAATGCTTTAATGATGAGCGCTGGGTAATACGAAAACTTGCCAAGGAAAAAGTAGTTGCCCTGGCCACTTTCTCCGTTCCACCTCTACTTGAGACTCTCAAAAACAATCAAGAGGATCTAATTTTCTGGGCTCTGCGTAGCCTGGTGGAGATCCGCGAGGAGTCAACGCTCCCTGCGGTGGCACGACTCTTGGACGAAGCCAGTCCCGGGATCAAGACTCAAGCTCTTGAGGCCGTGCTCAATCTAGATATCGAAGAATCTTGTGAAATCTTTCTGGATGCCTTCGACAACAGCACATGGGAAATACGACAATACGCCAGTGATGCCTTTGGAAAGCTGTCTCATCAGCCTCTAGCTTATCTTCTGTGGGGAGCTCTAAGTGATAATCACAATGTCCAATTCTGGTCCCTAAAAGCTCTTGAAAAACTAGAAATGAAGGGAGCTGGAGCTTTTTTAGAGCAGGTTGCAAACATCACTGATAATCCACAGCTTTACGTCCGAAACTTAAGGCTCGCGGATCAAAAAATTATTTCTCAGGAACTGTGCAAGGCTTGTCCCTCGCTTGCTATTATTCAGGGGTCGATTTCTGAAGCCGCAGAAGCAAGAACAATTCCTTTAACAGCCACAGGATGTGCAGAAACCGGTGTTGACGACACGGTTTGGGGAACTTCCACAGAGGGTGAAGCCTATCCCATCACGGCTTCAGCACTCTTTGAGCAATGTTATAACCTTGGAGCGTCAGACATCCACCTCAAGATCGGCAAACCCCCTATTGTTCGTGTCAAAGGTAAGCTTTCCAGCGTCAAGCTTGGCGCTATCGAGGAAAAGCAGATTCGTATCATGGCCCGTGAACTCCTACCCGAAGGTCTTTTGCATCGTCTTTGGGAACGTAATCAGGTTGATGCGTCCTACCAAAGCCCCAGTGGAATTCGATTACGCCTGAACATCTATAAAACTATGGGGGGTTTTGAGTTGGCGGGTCGCTTCATCTCAGACAAAATCCCCACTTTCGAATCCTTAAACCTTTCCGCCGCCCTGATGCAGCGTATTACAGCCCAGGAAAACGGACTGGTCATCATCTCAGGTCCAACCGGCTCAGGAAAGTCCTCAACGCTGGCTTCCATGATCCACTACCTCAATCTATTGACTCATAAGCATATTATTTGCATTGAAGATCCGGTTGAATACGTGCACACCTCCAATCTATGTCATATCTCGCAAAGAGAAGTCTATAACGATGTCAGTTCTTTTCCCGTTGGAATCCGGGCAACCCTGAGAGAGGACCCGGATGTTATTCTCATTGGTGAACTGCGAGACAAAGAAAGCGTGGAAACGGCCTTAACCCTGGCTGGGACCGGCCACCTGGTTTTGACTTCACTACATGCCCCCTCGTGTACCACGGCGGTTGAACAACTCATGGACTTTTTTCCAGCGGATCAACAAGGCCATATTCGAAAACAGATATCGTTTAACCTAAGGGCCATTATTTCTCAGCGTTTACTCAAGCATAAATCAGGACATTATCGCGTTCCCGCCTGTGAACTTTTGATCAGTACGCCAGCCATCAAAAATATTATTCGCGACGGGAAAACAGAACAGTTGCCCACAGCCATCGAGACCTCTAAAAAAGATGGCATGATCTCCATGGACCAATGCCTAAAGGCCATGGTTCAAGAAAAACAAATTGACCTTGAAGAGGCATGGCCGCATGTCATCGACCCCAAGACATTTCGTCTCTAAGGAAGCCGTCGCACAAGGTTTTTAAGTAGCTCAACGGCTAGCTCGCGAGTCAGTTTCATATCGGAAGTCCCACTCAGCTTACCCATTGAAGTGAGAATCAAATGTTCCAGGAGCTGTTCTTGGCCCTTAACTGAGCCTGAAACTGAAAAATTGCCCTCGATATAGGCTGTCTGAAAATTTTGCGCAAGACCCATCATCCCAAAATCGGTTTTGATGCCAGGCTGAAATGGCTGGGTAAAAACTCCTCCCACAACCCGTATCAAGCCAGACCTGCTCTTTAGTTTCTGCCCAGGTTTAAGGATATTAAAGCCGTACTCGGAGGCCAATTCATGAAAAACTTTAAGAAAAAGCGGGTGATCCTGTGTAAGAGTCAATTCCAAATTTCTTAGGGGAAGGGCTCTGGCTTTTCCAGGACTCAAACCCATGACAATCCCCACCAGAGCCAGGATCAAAAAACAAGAAATCAAAGATCTGCGAGGAGTCATCCAAGCTCACATCGACCCAAATTATAGCCGAAAAAAGCCCTTTTTCGGCGTTTCTCAAGCAATTTAAGCCATTGTTGCCAAGTTCCAGGCCGCAAGACGAGGAAATGTCTTTAAACAAATCAAGAATCAGCAGAAGTTGAAGAGATTTAACCACGAAAGGCACGAAAAAGGAGTGAAAGGGGGAGGGAAGAAGGAACTAGAGAATGAGAAAAGAGCGGGAAGGTGGAAGCAGAAGATGGCGGCTATTATTTCCTCTCCCCATTCCGATGATTCCTGTAGTTCCGATAGTTCTGTGGTTCTTTATTTTTGTCATCCCCTGGTCAAGCCAGAGGATGACAGGTTTTGGGTGGGGAATAATCTATTTTCCCGGAATGGGGGCTACTGGGGCTCTGGGAGCAGACTGAACTGGAGGGGTAAATGATCCCCGATCCACATATTCTCTGGAAATAATGAAGGTCAGTAAAAATGAGGTCAGCAGAAATATCGTAACGAGAATGGCCGTAAAGCGCGTGACAACCCCAGCCGCGCCCTTTTTCCCAAACATGGCCCCACCGCCGCCGCCCATTGATGTACCAAAGGCGCCCCCAAGTCCACTACCTTCATCGGCCTGAAAAAGAACCAGACCAATCAGCAGCAGAGCTACTAGAACGTGAATTACAATCAATAAATCGTACATAAAACCCTGGAACCGATGCGGTCCCAAATCCAAAGGAAGGCCATTAAACCATAGCCTTGGATGCTTGGCAAGTCTCGCCTGTGTCCTAGATCAGTAATTAACTTATGCTACCCTAAGTCTCATGTCACTCTTCAATGTTGATTTTGGTCTGGGGCTTTGGCTCATGCCGGACGAAAAAGAACAATCTGCCCTAAGCCCTGTGATTGAAAGACTGGCACGCCGTTTCGATGGACCTCTCTTTCCAGCGCATATCACTGTGGCAACTCAACTAAAAACATCAGCCCGCGAGATTGAAGCATTACTACGCTCAAGGCCTTCCTCCTTTAAAAAGCTTTTCGTACAATTCTCGAGGGCCCATGGAAAGAATCAGTTTTTTCAAGCTCTGTTTCTGGAGGCTGCATTAGAGCAACCGTTGCAAAAACTAAGACAAGAATTCGTTTCTCAAACAAATCCCCAAGAGAAATATTATCCACATTTGAGCCTCTACTATGGCAGGCTGAGCAAAGCTGATTTTGAAAAAGCTCTCGATAGCCTTTCTTTTGAATTTCCTTTGCAGCTGTATTTTGATCACCTTGCACTCTATCAAATCAAAGGACCTTGCTCAAACTGGTCAAAGATTGCCGATTTCCCCCTTACCTGACGCCAAGAATTCTCCGATTTCACTAGCAGAATGAGCCCATTTCTTTCTTGTAGATTCTTTGGCCTGAGCTTGGCTCTTCTTCTATGTTTGGGTCATTGGCACAGCCACTGCGGCGGAGTCTATCGAGTTCATGGCGTCGAGGAGCTTAAAAAGGCTCTGAATTCGGTGTTAAAACGGATTAAGGCGTACCCTCACGATCTCTACGGACTGAATACTCGCATTATTTTCCAGCCTGGCTTCTATCCAATCAGCGCCGAAGATCCCTATTTTAAAGACCGCCTGCGCGAATTTCAGAAAAATGGCTCCCTGCGTGCCAGTAACACCTGGGTGAGTCTTGAGGTTCAGTATCCGAGGGGACCCAAAGCGCCTCCGCTCTACACGGGAAGTTTATATCAAGGGCTAGTTTACCTTAAAAGAGCCATGCAGCCAGGATTGAAGCTCTCACGCGAAGTCACCTATGTGGCCAGAAATCCGCGTCAGTTTTTGCGGGCTTTGAAATCCACCGTGAAAAACCGTCAGGACACGGTCATTCGTATTCCCTTTTGTTCAAAAGCCAAATGCGTGGCCTCACCAGCCTGGATCAAGCGCTTTTTAAGCTTAACAATGCCAGACCCAGACGGAATGCGTCTACGCATCAAG
>CAZRLV010000200.1:0-6937 GCA_964600955.1 uncultured bacterium | reverse complement strand
GGAGGGAGCACCTTAAGGCGGCCTAAAAATGGTCTTGCATTTTCGACAAGTTTATCCAGCCCCGCCCTTGACGCTATGAATGGCGCGAAAACACTTATTAATCAATTCTTCACTGGGGTTGTTCTGGGTTTTTTCAAGTTCAAGAAAATCATCTTCAATGGTCTCTAGGCCTTCCTTGGAGTCCACTACAAAAATATCGATACTTTCCTGGTCAATGATATCCATATTCGCTACGCCACCAAAATTATAAACAAAAAACCAAGGTCGTTCAACTAAATGGCAGTGTTACTTTAATAATGCTTAATAATCCAGACAAAATAGTAAGGTTAGGATGTCGAGATGTTGGCTATTTTTTTTCTGTGCCGTTTTTGCCTGAACCGTATTTCAGGGACATGGTGTACCAGCAATCGATTTCTGCCAGTAACTCCCTGGCCTTCATTTTTTTTGAGATATAACCATCAGGAAAATGTGGGTGAAAATCATCGCCGTCTAAATCAGGTTTATCATAGGCTGAGTAAATGATGAAAAACCCCTTGGATAAATGACCTTCTGATCGAATGCGCTTACAAAATTCCACACCGTCACATTCGGGCATTTTGAAGTCACAAATAACCAAGGCTGGATCATGGTCTAGTATGAGATTCTTGGCTTCTGTTAAGTCAGAAGCACTAAGAGCATTATACTTGCCAGTTTCCAGAAGTTCCTGAAGATAATCCAGGCGATACTGTTCATCATCAATGATTACAATGGGTTTTGCCTTATCCATTATCGACACTATATCATGAAATTTAAGACTCCGGGATTCCTCACGAAAGGCACGAAAGGCACGAAAGGTTGAAGAGAAAGAAGGAACTAGAGAACTATCGGAATTACAGGAATCATCGGAATAGGGAAAGAAAAGAGGAAGATGGATCCCCCGGTCAAGCCGTAGGATGACGATGGGGGGCGGAGGATGACGGGAGTTGAAGGAGACCCCACCACTTCATTCGGAACTGGTTTCAGGATCTATCTTCTCTTTCCCTATAAGCCCTCAGCCTTACGGCCTTTTTTAATGCCTCTAGAAATTAGAGTTGGTCATATTTTCAGGATTGACCCAGGTGTCAAATTCTTCTTCTGTTAGAAACCCAAGACCAAGGGCTGCCTCTTTGAGGGTGGTGCCTTCCTTATGGGCCTTTTTAGCCACCTGGGAAGCTTGGTCGTAGCCAATATGGGGATTGAGAGCTGTAACCAGCATTAAAGAAGATTCAAGGTTTCTCTTGATTCGCTCGAAATTGGGTTGCAGGCCCCGTACACAGTTCTTCTCAAAGCTGATACAGGCATCACCCAGTAAACGCACGGATTCTAGCAGATTGTGGATCATCACCGGCTTAAAGGTATTGAGCTGAAAACTACCCTGACTGGCTGCAAACGCCACAGCCGCGTCATTCCCATAGACTTGAGTCACCACCATGGTCAGAGCCTCGATCTGGGTGGGGTTGACCTTGCCGGGCATGATGGAGCTTCCCGGTTCATTTTCAGGTAAAATCAGCTCACCAATGCCACAGCGCGGACCGGAAGCCAGCCAACGAATATCATTGCCGACTTTCATCAAGGCCCCAGCCAGGGTGCGCAGAGCCGCCGAAGCAAAACCAATGGCATCATGGGCGGCCATGGATTCAAATTTAACGGCGGCGGGTTGAAACTCATGCCCGCTTAGATTTGAGATGTTTTTTGTGACTTTCTGCGCGAATTCAGGGTGGGCGTTGAGCCCGGTGCCTACAGCTGTTCCTCCAATGGGAAGTTCACGTAGATGTACCAATGAGCTTTGCACTCTTTGCAGACTATGATCGAGTTGAGAGACCCAGCCTGAGATCTCTTGCCCCAGGGTTAGCGGTACGGCGTCCTGGAGATGGGTTCTGCCGGTTTTGACAACCCCGGAAAATCCCTTGGATTTCTCGTCCAGGGAATCTCTTAATTGTTTCACCGCCGGAATCAGGGATTCTTGCAGTTCAGATACGGTCGCAATGCGCATGGCGGTAGGGAAAGTATCGTTGGAAGACTGTCCCTTGTTCACATCATCATTGGGGTGCACGGGAGTTTTAGACCCTAGTTCGCCCCCGGAGATCTCAATTGCCCGATTGGAGATCACCTCGTTACTGTTCATATTAAACTGCGTACCGCTTCCGGTTTGAAAAACCACCAGCGGGAAGTGATCATCTAATTTTCCATCAATCACTTCCTGAGCCGCCTGGCAGATCAACTGAGCTTTCTCGCTATCAAGCACCCCAAGCTCCATATTCACCCGGGCGGCACTGAGCTTAAGCACGCCAAAGCTACGGATCATGGCCCGCGTGAAGCGAATCTCACCAATCTCAAAATTCTTCAAAGAACGTTGTGTCTGCGCCCCCCAGTAACGATCAGCAGGAACCTCCACAACCCCCATACTATCAATCTCGCGACGCATTTTTTGACTCATGGATTTCACTCCCCATTCCATTGATTCCATTGCTCCGATTGTTTCCTCTCCTCTTCGACCTTTCGTATTTTTCGTGGTTAAAACTCTTCTCTTTCTCTACTTCGCCATCTCGACCAGATACGCCACTCCTAGTTTGGCGAATTTAGCGGCATGTTCAGCGTTGTCTCCGGACTGGCTTATGGTGTCTTTCTTGGTGTGGATTTTCTTATTGCTTTTTCGCATACTGGCCTCGTGGGGAAAGGAGGCCGGGTAGCCGTTACGACTCCAGGAAGCGTGGTCTGAACAGCCGTATCCGCACTCCGAAGTAGACCAGGATACTTTGACATATTCCTCAATGAGTTGAGTGAGAAAGGCGTTTTGTGCGGCATTGGTAAAATCTTCAAAGATAAAAATATCTTCATCAGCGCCCTTGAAATTGGTCATATCCAGTTGCAATACTCCCACAACGTGCCTGTTGGCTTCTTTATAGGCCTTGGCGATTCTTTTAGAACCCACCAGTCCCACTTCTTCAGCGGCGTAAGCCATAAACTGCACTGTGCGCTTAGGCTTGAACTCATGGAGCATAGCCACTTGAATGATTTCAGTCAGAGTAGCGATTCCCGAGGCATTGTCATCCGCACCGGGAGCACGTTTACGTTTGGCACCAAAATAACCGGCAATGGAATCGCCATGTCCCCCAAGGACAAGGATCTCTGCGGGAAATTCCGAACCGGTAATCGTCAAAATAACCGAAGGCTGTGGAAACCCTTGATGCTCATAAAATTCAACGCTGACGTCTTCACGACTCCCCGCAATTTCTTCCCAGCGTTCTTTGATCCAGTTCATGGATTGAACTCCGCTAGGGGATCTGTAATAGCGATTTTTATAACTGGAGAGTTTGATAATTGTAGCCTTGATGCGCTCCGCGTCCACATCGGCGACCATGGGAACCACTGTTTCACTTTGGTCGATACTATAGTCAGCAAATTGATGTCGATTAACCCAGGCACGTTTGCGCACGCCCATCATGGTCGTATAAGCTTCGTTCCAGTTATCGTGCAACATGAAGCCCCCGCAGCGTCGGAAATTTTCATGCATGATATGTGAGATTTGATCCAGGTCATTTTTCTCAACGGCTAGTACGGAAATCCCGTAGTTTGAGTCCAGGGTTTGAAAGCGTTCTCCCAGGTTTTTTTTGAGAACTTTCAGGGTTTCAGAACCCACTGAAATGACGGACTGTGTCGAGCTCAGCTTGGGGTCAGCCGAAACGGGATGGGCTCCAAGGGCTAAAAAACCGCCCAGAATCAATAGGGATAAGGTAAACATTCGATCTCCTTCGTGCTGTTTTTCTAAATTTATAAATGAGAAGTGCAAGATTAAAACACTCCATTGTAATGATTGGCTTGAATTTGGCAAGTAGTGATTTCTCAGGAGGAGAGGAGATACTCCCAAGGGGATTCGAACCCCTGTGTTCGCCGTGAAAGGGCGACATCCTAGGCCACTAGACGATGGGAGCATCTATTCTCATGGGCCCACAAGGACTTGAACCTTGGACCTGTCGATTATGAGTCGAATGCTCTAACCAACTGAGCTATGGGCCCTTCCTGAGAAGCCTCAAAATAGCATGTGAAAAAGTCGGTGTCAATCAGAAAACGATTCAATAAACCAGAACATTCTTGTCGGACTTTACTTTTTCATTGACTTTGTTCTCAAGAAATTCCAAAGCCTTTTTGATGCGTTTGTTCACGTTTAGAATCTGCAAAAACTCCTGTTTTTCATAGGGATCTTCCACAAAATAATGACAACAGAAATTCGTGAGGATATTGGGGTCTGAAATGAAGGAAACCGCCTGCAAAAGGGCATCTGGTCTGGATTCATCCAGAAAAATAAAGCGTTTGATCAATTTGCCGAGCTTCAAGGCGTCTTTTCTTGCATCGTCCTGGTTTCGGTAATAATCGTGCAAAGTGGTGCCTTCACCAAAAATAATGGGTTCGGTTGAGGGGCAGGTGTCCACCTGAAATTTGGAGATCCCCCGTAAGGTTAACTGAATCAAAGGAGCCTGGGAAAGATCAACTTCTTCGACTCTTGAAAGGCAGGTGGTTTGATAGAAATATTCGTCGTGCTTGACCATCAGGCTCACCAGAAACTCTCCATCCAATTCCTCAGTTTCAGGCAAAAGTGAGAGAATATAAGGGTCAGTGGTTTGGATCGTGGTCAGCAGACCTGGAAACATGACAAAGTTTCGCAGGGGTAAAACGGGATAGGTCCGGCTCATAGATTCTGGTTTCTCTTCTTTCAATTTCAGTATACACTAACCATCGGCAAGGCTCTTGATAAGATAGACTATGCGACAGATTCAAGTTTTTTTGGCGGCGTTTCGCGACGCTGCCCGTTTTCAGATTCATAAGCTGGGCAGCCCCGGTTCTCTTGGACTTTTACATATCCTGCAGGACTCCTGCGCTGGCTGCAGCGCGTGGCGCTTATTCTGTTCTCCATATGGGTTTTCTTAAACTGGGATCGCCTTAGCACAACTGCATGGCTTTATCCCGGTTTAATGAGCTCATTCTTAGTATTCTTCCCATTTTTCATCAGGAAGCGCATTTCTATCGCAATTCTCAATGGTTATGAGGGCTGGTTTCACAGTCGTGAGAATTCAGGCGTTACGACTTTGATGCGCGCAGCTCCTAGAGACTATCCCATCTACTCTCAGGTTCTCTCAGAGATCGCGAGTCTTTCGGCCAATACTTCCAAAGAATTTTGGGGAACCGTCGCTTTTTTTCTTGGAAAAAGGGGAGTTGCAGAGAAAATCTCCGAGCGAGTTAGCCCTGATAGTCTGGCCGGTTGGCAGGAGCTATTGGATATTGAGCGATCACAAAAGAAATGGGGGATTCATTTCTATCGGGTTTTGCTTTTGTTTCTTGCGTTTGTCTATCTCTTTCCAAGTCCTCGCGGTTCACTTGGAGCTGAGTTTTTAGTCTTGGGAAAACAGGTTACTGTCAGTAATTTGGCTTTTTTTAGTCTTTCGGTTTCACTTTTGCTGGGTTTTTTTGAAGTCTTTCAGTTTCACGTCTCAAAACAAGCTCGTTTGAAGTTTTGCTTGGGAACTGCGGTTCCCTCCACAGGCTTGAGCCGTGACAGCCTGACTGAAATGCGTGATCATGGGCGTGGGATCCGAGTCCCTATGGCGGGTTGGATCGTAGAGTCTTATGTTTTAGACTTAGTTTTCCTAGCAGGGCTTTTGGTTTTTTCCCTGCTCCTTGGGTGGCTGATCCCGCTTTTTTATGGAGTTTTGTCTTTTTCAATTTATTTTATCCTACCTGGACTTCTCATAAAAATAAGGGATTCTCGCCTTTTTTTGCGGATTCAACTCGTTGGGACAAGGCATTCTTCGCGGGCAGGCAGGTTTCTCCTTTGGTTTTTATTGATAGGAGTATTCACGCAATTGCTAGGGGGGCTTTTGTTCTTTTTGGTCTGGATTCCCGCTCTGCCTCATCTTTTGCAGGGCTTTCCAATCACTATTATTTTACAGCAGGCTGTATTGATTAACTTTATTGCGGGACTCTTATTTCTTGGGTTTTTAAGGAGTAACCCACTGCCTCAGAGAAGTAATCTTCGCTTGGTGACGATTTTTCTTTTATTGGCGACGGGTTTGTTTTCTCTCGTGCTTTCAGGTAGCTTTTCAGGATTAACCCATGGATTGAGCTATAGCCTCGCAGGGATTATGATGCTCGCTTTGGGGCTGGTCAGGAAAATGATAAAGGGTGTGTAGTTATGAGTCGTAAAACAATCCCAGGACATCTCAAGGAATTCATGGAGTCCCAAATCGTCAGGGGGAGCAGTGGTTATGAGGCTGTAGAGCATATTTTGGATCGGGTTTCGCAAAAGGATCTGATTCTATTTCTGGAGTTTTATGAAGAATCGGTGCGAGACGCACTGGTTGATACGGGGGCCTCATCCTCAGACTCGCAGATCGACCCCCTTGCGGAGCAGGCCAGAAAGCTCCAGGAACAAGACCGCAAAAAAGAAGCCCAGGCCGACAAGTTTGACGACCTTCTCAGAAGTTTTGGGAAAGAAGATTAAGAGAAGAAATTTAACCACGAAAAACACCAAAAAGTAGAAGAAAGTATTTATAGGGGGAAGGAACTAGAAGAACTATCGGAACTATCGGAATCATCGGAATGGGAAAAGAGAAGAGGAAACAATAGAATCAATGGGATCAATAGGAGCAATGGAATGGGGAATTAAATACCGTCATCCTACGGCTTGACCGGGGGATCCACTCACAAGGTCGTAAAGATTTTTTCTTCATTCCTCTGATTCTTGATTAGGAGCACATATGTTACGTACGCATCATTTGGGTGAATTGACTGACGTGGAGCTTGGGTCCGAGCTTCGTCTTTGTGGTTGGGTTGAGCGTGTGCGTGGCGTGGGCGCTTTTAGTTTTGTGGTCTTGCGCGATCGATACGGCAATATTCAGCTCAATTTGGATCGAGAACTCATTCC
>CAZRLV010000199.1:0-6977 GCA_964600955.1 uncultured bacterium | reverse complement strand
TATCCTACATGGAGGAACACCTTATTGCTTGGTCCTGGATTCTCAACAACTATAATAAAAGGTTGATTAGCCTCCTCTGTAATGTCCAAGATACTTAAACGCGTATGTCCAAGAAACATCTTGTTTTCAGCATGATAGGCAATATTATCTGGCCCTCGATGTGATATCAATTCAAGCTTTTCTTGACAAGCAAGAGCATCAACTTTCTGTTTGAGGCTAATTAAACCGTAGATTCCACACATAACAACAGAGGTTTTTACCTGATCTGCCCTAACTCTAGGTGGGCTTTAGTGTGCGCATGATCTCAATCATCTTGAAGTTAAGGGCACAAAATAGGAGGCCACCAATCAATCCAACGAAAAGCCGGATAAAAATTTCGTCAAAAAAGCACGTACCAATAAAACAAAAAGCCGCCTGAAATAACATTTTCAGAATTCTACCATAGTACTCTGAAAGGGATGCCCCAGTTAGCTTGAATGTGACGAAATACCAACCAGGTAATTGTAAGATGAGGAAAGCGATCACCAGCGACCATGCGATGCCTTCAAGGCCCCATAAAGAACCAAGGAAAATCATCATTGGCATGTAGATAAGCAATGCAAGATTCCAGTAAAAGCCAATGTCAACTCGGCCTTTTGCGAGGATAAGGCTACCAATAGGGCTGCCAATGCCCCGTTGTATGGCATAAAACGCTAATATGGACACTAGTGAGTCAGCCTTGGTCCATTTGGGTCCCAGCACGATTTGTACAATTTCAGGTGCAAATGATGCCATAGTTGCGTAAACCCCCAGCAGGATGAAAGCCAGCAAGTGGATTAGCTTTAGATAGGTTTGCTTCATGGTTTGGGCGTCCCCTTGTAGCTTTGCAAAAAAAGGTAATGCAACTTTAGTAATGATTGGATTTACTAATCTAAGGGGCTGCACCACCAATTGTTTTGCAGCATAGAACATGCCTAACTCTTCTTGTCCCAAAACCTTGCCAATTAAAATGACATCGAGTTGGCCGTTGAGGTAGTTAACTACGTTTTCACCTATCTGAAAGGCGCCAAAACGAAAGAAAAATGAGGCTTCCCTTCGTGAAAAGGCGCAGTTGAAGCCATAGACCTTAACGCCACAGATGAGCAGACAGATGGTTCGCAACACTGAAGCACCTATCTGTCCCAGTACAAAACTAAAAGCTCCAAAGTTAAGATATGCTGTGGAGGTGGCAATGCACAGCCCAAGAATGGCGGCAACAATATCGAATTTAGCCAGTGAGTCAAATCGTAGATCTTTTTGGAGTAAGGCAGCGTATTGTCTACCTAGCGGTTGAATAAGAAAAAGGAGGGAGCTGACTTGGACTAACAGTATGAGCTTCTCTTCTCCGTAGAAGCTCGCAATAGATCCAGCCGACAAGAAGACTACTCCAAAAACGCCCCAACCTTGTACGATGTTTATTACATACGCCGTTCCAAGCTGTCTTTTAGAAATATCCTGCTTGTGAATAACCGCTGCTCCAAGACCGGCTTCCACGAAAAAGCGCGCCAATCCTAAGACGACCGTAACAGTGGCGTACAGTCCAAACTCATCTTTTTCTAAGAGCCTGGCTAATATGACCACCAGTAGCAGCTGTACCAGAGCAATGACTCCAGAGCTGATAGCGGTCCATCTGACGCCTTCTACAGCTTTAGTGTTTAAGCTCATTTCCAGGTTTTGTTGCTGTGACCCAGTAGCCTGGTGCTTCAAGAATCCAGTGCCTGTCCAGATTATCAAGTAGAGGAGCCAAAATCTGGTTGATTGTCCAAAAAATCAGAAGCAATCCGTGAATCGTAAGCTTAATAGGGGCGGGTCCTCGAATCAATCGTTTCGTAAAATAATTGATTTTCATAATCCAGGTAGTGAAAAATCCACCTGTTGGAGTAACTTCGATATTATCAAATCCAGCTTTCTCAAAAAGGTGCCTGAGGCCAAAAGGTGTGAATCGAAAATAGTCGTGAGGAGCTTCGTGCACTTGCCATTGAAAGGGCACTTGCAATACAATTTTACCCCCTGGCCTAAGTAGGGAGTAAGCTGAGCGTAACATCACTTCGGGCTCACAGAGATGTTCCATCACTGAAAGGCTAATTACCGTGTCGGCTATGGCCGGCTTAATAGCCAAAGGTTTGTTAAGATTGGACACTATATCCGCTGTTAAGTCATGAATGGAGTTTGACCAATCTACTCCCACATATTTGCTGGCTGTATTCAAAATGAATGACTCGTATGACCTTTTTCCACAGCCAAGGTCGTACACAACACCTTGAAAATGCGGGGAGTACTTTTGTAACCATCGCTCGCCGTCCTTCATCACGCGCCAGTTATGATCTAGATAAGACCAAGGCAAAATCTTAGACATGGTAAATTCTCTCCCACATTGTGCGTTGCCACTTCCTATCAAATAGGGGGGCGATAGACTCACGATTATGATTCTTTTGTTCTTGATTTATAGGCTCTAACAACTCTGAACCGGTGCCGTCGAGGGTCGAAGAGTCGAACAAATGGCAGTGAAGCTTGTCCCTTAGGTATGCCCAGATGCTCACATCTCTTCGAATGAAAACTTTAACTCCAAAATACAGACAAATGACAACATTCCCAAAACCTTGTTGGCGGCGATGATTTAGGATCAAGATGTCAAGTGACTTAAGGTGTTTGAGATACTCTAATATGGGTATAAGCTCCAACTGAGAAAAAAACTGGTCACTAAAGATTTCATGTCCTTTCTCGATTACAGTTTTTACATAAGGTGCATACATCTCTGTGGCTACGAGTGGTGCGAAAACTTTGAGATTTCTACGTTGGTGTTTGGACAAAATTTCAAAGATCTGTAGATGGTCATTCGGTGGTGTCCCAGAGTTCCCGACCTGCACTCTAATCTCTTTCCCCCTATCAATTTGCTTAGGAATCTCATCAAGATCAGTTTTTTCAAAAGGGAAAATATTTGGACCGGAGTCAAAATATTTGGCCTTAGGGCAATACCATTCCTTTGCTCGCTGGTAGTCTCCAAAGGTGGGCGTCGCCACGCCATAAATCCCTTTAAAGAAAAAATGGCGTACTAATCGAACTGACTCAGATTTAAAGGTTCTTCTATTGGGTTTGTCCCAGTAAAGATCGCCTCCCCACGGCAACCATACAATCTTTTCCAGGATTTTGGGTAGTGTGGCGAGTGCTACCATGACTCTTGGATTGAACCCTCCGTTCAGAACTATGCGATCAGCTCTGTAGCATTGCGAAATAAAGCACGGAAGATTAGAAAAGGTGAGTGATTTGACGGCACTTACGCCCTCATTGTAATACTTAGCAGGAGCTCCATCAACATAGAAATATTGATTGGCTAGAGTAAATTCTCGAAGCAGAAATCTGATTTGCTGAGGAATAAACTTTGCATCAAATTGTGTAATAAAGACAATATTTTTTACTAGCATAAGAATGCACATTTCTACGACAACTATCTATTGTTTTTATTCTTTTAGGCGGCTGTTTGTATAGCATTTTCTAATCTAGAAACAATGTGCTCAATGGTATTTGTGTCTAGACCTACCCACAGGGGCAGGCGCAAAATACAGCCAGCAGCAAGGTCTGTAACAGGTAGCTGTCCACTTGTCCGACCATATTTGGCTCCTGCTGGTGAATCGTGAAGAGGGACGTAATGAAAGATTGCGTGAATATTTTCCACCCGGAGCTTATTAATGACCTTATCTCGAACCTTTGGATTTTGTAAAATTGCATAATACATGTGGGCATTATGTTCACATTCGGACGGCACAAAGGGTCTTTTGAGATATCCACGATGTTCCATATCTTTAAGGCGGATATGATAGGTATTCCAGAGCTTTAGGCGTTTTTTGGTGATTTCTTCGGCCATTTCTAATTGTGCCCATAAAAATGCAGCAATTAGTTCACCTGGAAGATAGGATGAGCCAATTTCTTGCCAAGTATATTTGTCTACTTCGCCTCGAAAGAACTGCTTTCTATTCGTCCCTTTTTCCCGAATAGTCTCAGCACGTGAGACTAGCGTTGTGTCATTGACTAGGATTGCACCGCCTTCGCCTGAAATGATATTCTTTGTTTCATGAAAGCTGAATGCCCCCAAGTGGCCAATGCTACCTAATGCCCTACCCTTGTATTTTGCCATAATCCCCTGTGCGGCATCCTCAAGGACAAATAATTGATTCTTGCTGGCGATCGCCATTATCGTGTCCATTTCACATCCCACACCAGCATAATGTACAGGAATGATTGCCTTTGTGCGTGGGGTAATTGCGGATTCAAGCAAAACTTCATCAAGGTTAAGGGTGTCTTCCCTGATGTCAATAAATACGGGCGTGGCACCCCTGAGGACAATAGCATTTGCTGTTGACACGAAGGTATATGAGGGCATGATCACTTCATCTCCGGGTTGAAGATTGAAAAGCAGGGAGGCCATTTCCAAGGCAGCTGTGCACGAGTGCGTCAACAGTGCGGATTTAGATCCAGTGGTGTCTTCCAGCCATTGATGACACTTTTCTGTGAAGGGGCCATCGCCAGCTAAACGACCGTGGAAATGTGCTTGGGCAATATAATAGAGTTCCTTACCAACCATATATGGCCAGTTGAATGGCACTTTAGTTGCATTTGTTTTGTCCAGATTATCAAAATTGACCATGATAGCTATGATTCCAGGCGTGCTATTCCAAAACCAGTGGCTCCATATCCGTTACCATTGTAAAACATAAATAGCTCTCCATCATGATCGAAAACGAATGGGTATTCAATCATCTCAGAGTCCCAGCCTGTCTCTGAAACGCAGATGCCTACACTTGAGTCCATTCTTTCCCAATTAAACCCGTCCTCGGACACAGCATACCCGATGCGATAAAAACTACCTCGATAGGAATACCACATTCTATAAGTTTTATTATCCTTTAATACTCTAGGGACTGAAATTGCATATTCTTCAGGATGCTGAAGCCCAATTGCCACCCTGCCCTCCCGTTTCCACTCGATGCCATCTTCCGATTCAGCGTACTTAATATGATATCTGTGCTGTGGTTTTCCGCCAACCAAGCGCCACCCGATGCAAGAGAGGTACCATATTCTAAATATCCCACCTTCCTTTCTAACGCAGCAACTAGCACAAAAATGTGGCTCCATGTGATTTCGATCTATAATAGGCCCATTCGAAAATTTTTCGTAGGTTTCGCCGTCATCGGAACTGACCGCTAAGCCAATTGAGTTTCTGAAGGGAACCGTTTTTCCTAAATTCCAACCAATATAGTACAAATACTTTTTATTCTGGTGGTTTATCAAGCAGGAACCCATTACTCCGCTGTCATCAAACGTTCCCAAATCACCAAGAGACAATAGGGGGAACTTTGAGATTTCCTCAGCCTTGCTTGGTTTTTTTAAATCAATAACCACCCATCCGATCAGCGATCTCCCTAGCACATCTCTAGTGCTGAAATAAACTTTATAAAAATCTCCATATACCCTTTCTGCAAATGGTACTGAAGCATGTGTGTGCATCCAGGCACGCTCGCCAATGGGATTAAATACAAGCCCCAATTTATTCCACTTCACAAGAGGGTCACTTTAGATTTTAGTCAAGCTGGAACTAAGAACTGGACTGCGTTTACTACTCTCCGCTTTGTAAAGGCCCTCTGTCTCAGCATCCCTCATGATTAGAGCGCCAGCCCCGATTACACATCTATCTCCAATAGTAATGTGATCTCTAAAGGTTGCATTAACGCCAATGAAGCACTGTTCTCCAACCTCTACCCCACCAGAAATAACAACATGCGATGCTATAAATGTGTGGGAGCCAATTTGGGAGTGATGCCCGATATGGTTACCACTCCACAGGGTTACATTGTTTCCAATTCGTACAAACGGTTGAATTGTATTGTCTTCTAAAATGAAGCAGTTTTCACCTATCTCAAAGCCAGGGTACACATATGCTTTTGAGCTAAGGTAGCTAGCCATTGTATAGCCTTTTTCCCGACCTGAATTATATTTATCTTTTCTTATGGCATTTAACGAAGAATAGCTTAGTGCAATGAAAAGATCATGTTCTCTAGGCGAAAAATGCTCTTGGACCTCTTCGAAGGGGACTACGGGTTTTCCCTCAAATTGAGAATCCTTCAGATATTCCTTGTCGACTGTAAAGGCAACTGCTTCATAGTCAGAGTCATGGGTAAAATAGAAGTTCGCCAGTTGAGCGATATCACCGGTGCCAAAAATAATTAGTTTTTTCATATTTTCTTCCTTACGATAATTGTAAATTCATATAGGCCATAATCGTGCAAGAGGGCAACTTCTTTTGAATAGTGGCGCTTGCAAAAATCGAAAATAACGAGGGGATCAGCATAATATAGGTGGCTGGCCATTCGGTCTAGGTCCGAATAACTGGTTAAACAATTGAAGGCAAATCCAATGGAACTCATGGTGTCCATGTGGCTTATGGTGGCAAATATGTGGGACCGCCACTGTTCGGTGTTAGCCTGGAGGCTGACATTGAAAATGCCACTAGCTACCGTATAATCAGTAACCTCCCTAATTTGGTCACCAAGATGGAAACTACAGTTCTTGTCTGACTTATGTAGCTCACGAGCAGCTAAAAGCATGTCATCAGAAATATCAAACCCCTTATAGTTACAGCTTAGACCCTGCTTTTTCAAGAATGAATAGTAAGCTCCATAGCCACACCCAAGATCACTAATACTAAATGGACCTTGGTTCATAAATACTTTGGAAAGTTGTTGGAACCTAAGGGCTTGTGACTCTTCACCATTCCAGTCAACTCCGCGGGCGCAGGTGCCATGTGATTGAATTTTAGAGTTATAATACTCTGCTACATTCAAAAGCTTTGCCTTAGAATCAGAAACTTTTTGTTTTATAAAGTTGGACAAAGCTACTCCAAGTCTGCTATCCGTGATTTGAGTCAGTGTATGCGGGCTTTTGTTGTCGCTCTGCTTTAAAGCTCT
>CAZRLV010000198.1:0-7013 GCA_964600955.1 uncultured bacterium | reverse complement strand
CAAGAATTTAAGATTTTGAGCATTAAGGCTTGACAGCGCAGCTCAGAAATTTATCGTCTCCCGTGTGCTTCCTTTACGTCATCCTTCGACTTGATCGGGGGATCCATCTTCTTCTACTCTTCGATGATTCGTGCTTGACAAAGCTTTTCGACCTTTTGAATGGAACCCCTAGTCAAGCCAGAGGATGACGGGGCTTGGGTGGCGGAGAATGACAGGCTTTGGGATGAAATTTGGAGTGAAAGAATTAGCGTGAAACGATTCTTTGGATTACGGCGTTGATTTCCTGCTCCATGACTTTTTCGCCTTTGACCTGACCCTTGAGCTGGTTCAAAGCTGACATGGCACCGTCAAAATCTTCTACTCGTTCGAGGCATAAGGCTCGCTTGAATCGAATCCCTACGTTGTCAGGCGAAAACACCAAAAATCTGCGATACATACGTGAAGCTTTTAGAAACTGACCCTCGTTATAGTAGATGTCTCCCAAATAGTTATAGGCCAACTGATGTTTTGGATGATGTGCGACGACCGAGAGGTAAAATTCTTTAGCCTTTTCAAGTTGGTTCTGATCTTCATAAAGCAGAGCCATATTAAAATTAGCGTTTAAATTGGATGACTCCTGCTCCAAAGCAGTTTCAAAATAGCGAATCGAATCGAGAATCTGGTCATTGGCCTTGGCAATAACCCCCAATGCCACATTGGTCCAGGTGTCTTGGGGCTTGATCTTCTTGGCACGCACCAAGTACTGATAGGCGCCGTCATAATCCCCGCTTCGCTCCAGGTGAATTCTACCCAACTGTTTCAAGGAATAAAAATGATCGGGTGCCACCTCTAGCACTTTGGCATAACCTTCTTTGGCTTTTTCCCAATTTTCTCGGTAAAAGAATGTTTCTGCCTTTTTTAACCTGCCCGCAATTTTATCGATACGGGACTCGGCCATCGATGCCTCTGCCGGAGCCGCCGAATTTACCTTAGCCTTAATAAGTACAGGCTCTCGTAGGATCGGTCGTACCGGAACCACTGGCTCAGACTGACTCAGGCGAGAACTGCGCAGGGGCTCAACGGGTTGAGGAAGCTGAGATTGAGAACTCCGAATTCGATCCAGCTTATGATCAAGGCTGGAAATTCTCTGACGAGCCTGCTCAAAGAAGGGTGAGGACGCTCGAACGCGACTTAAGGACTTCCTAGCACCAATTAAGAGTCCGTTTTGCTCTTCGGCCAAAGCTCGATAATAATCAAGTTCCGGATATTTTGGGTAAAGTCGGGTCAACTTGCGATAGGTTTTTAATGAATCCTTCAGGTTGCCCTTTTTCAGCTCTGCATACCCCAAAAGAAAAAGAAGCGTGGGGTTGTCTTTTTTCAAATCCAACGCCTTCTTATACCAGGCGACTGCATTGGGATAATTTCCCAACTTTTTATAGGCAATCCCCAAATTTTTAAATATTTCAGGGTCGTCCTTTTTTCTCTCAGCGGCGGCCAGAAAATGGCTGGACGCTCTCGAATAATCACGCTTTCCAAAATAGGCCTTGCCCAGAAAATAATGGAAAGTGGAGTCTTCGGGATAAATATTGAGAGCCTTTTGCATAACCAGAACCGCTTCGTCATAGCTCTTGGTCTTGATTAAAATGGCATTTTGAAGAAGGTAGGCCTCCTTGGCATTGCCCCCAAGTGCAAAATAATTTTTTATCTCCGCTTTTGATTCGTCGTATGACTCCTGCTTGTAATATTTGACCGCTTCGCTCAAAGCGAGGGTTCTCGATAGATTATCACGCTCGCTTTGTTTAGATCGAGTGACTTCTTGCTCGATTAGAACCAAGTTTTGCACAAGTTCAGGGTCATGTGGACGAGCTCTCATAGCTGTTGAAACAATGGACTTCGCCTTATCCCATTCCCCGCTATCCATGTAACGGGTCATCAATAATCGAACGAGAAGTTCATGACCTTTATGTGTCTCCAGGTAAGTCAGAGCCCTACGCTCAAACTCTTCAAAAACCAGGGATTCTGATAGGCTTAACCAATCGGTGGCATCTTCCTGCTCCAGGACTTTCTCAGTCACAAAGGCCGAACGATGCACTTCGGAGCGCTGGGACTCCAAAAAGGATTCCAGACGGTCTTTTTCTGCCAAATCCAGGGATTTTCCATAGGCGGTTAGAAACTCCTCAACTTCCAAAATCGCGTGGCGGACTTTGCCATGATCGGCGTAGTAATGGGCCAACTCCAACCTTTGAGAAACACCACCAGGCCGGTCTTGAACCCGTCGGATTAAGACCTCAAGATCTGATTTTCCGGGAGTGATGACGTACTTAACGAGGACCAAAACAGCCAGGACATAAAGAAAAGTGGACCCCCAGGGAAACCCCTTTTCTTTTTTGCGGTGGTCCATTTCAAAGTCCCACCCATGCACCTCGTCCATCTCGTCTTCAGAAGGGTTTTTGTCGGCGATAAACTCAAGAAAGCTGGCCATTCTATGGGCGTCAAAAATATTGTAAACCCAAAGAAAAAGGACTCCAAAGCTAAACAGAAAAATCAGGAAGCTATAAAGGAAGTCTCCCAGATGAGAGACCATGACCTGATAAACAAGATAGCGGGTGTAATAGTCCCAGAGATAAAGAAAGGCGACCAATTCACCCGTAAAAAAAATCGTGGCCTTGCGATTTTCGCCGTTATATAGCTGTCCGCCACCCCAGATAAAAAAGGACAATGCCGGACTAACAACCCCGGGACTAACCCGTCGGTTGATCTCATTTTCCTGAGTTTGAATGGCAAATGGATCCATCAATCTATGAACTGCGCGAAAACCTCGTTAGCAAACAGCAATCCCGTCCTCGTAAGTCGACATGTCATCTCAACATCCTCTAGCAAGCCGCGCATCTTCAATTGATCCAATCTCTGGAAGATTTCCAGCTCTGGAAATTGCCGATCCCAAAATTCGAGTTTTGGAACAAACAACCCTTCATTCAGGCGCGATTGTAACATTATCGTCTCTAAAATAGCATTTTTTGAATGATTTTGTTCAAAATAATCTTGAGTTTTTTCGTTTTTAACCTGTGCAACCCAATCCAAAAGGGATCTGTGATTTCCAGTTCTTAGCCCTTTAAAATGACTGGAAGCCGAAGGTCCCAGGCCCAGAAAATCTTCATTTCTCCAGTATTTCAGGTTATGTCGACACTCCTCCCCCGGCCTTGAGAAGGCTGAAATCTCATATTGGGGTAGGCCCGAACGCATCAGTCTATCCAAAGTCATTACGTAAAAATCAGCCACGAGTTCGTCTGAAGCCACCTGCACACGCCCCTGGGCAATTGCCTCAAACCACGGCGCCCCAGATTCTACTGAAAGCATATAAACACTGAGGTGATCTGCCCCAGAATCCACGGCGAAGTCAAGCGATCGAACCAGAGAGGCCAGGTTTTGATGAGGAATTCCCAACATTAAATCCAAATTAAATCTAAGCTCCGCCTTTTTAAGTGCTTCGATGGCCCTGAGATTTTGAAACCGCAGGTGGCCGCGACCCAGGGTTTTAAGTTCATCTTGCTCGAAGGACTGAACTCCAAGGGAAACTCGGTTGAACCCAGCCTCAACCCACCCTGCCAGAGATTCCCTGCTTACGGCTTCAGGATTGGCCTCCAACGTAATTTCCGCTCCCTCCAGAAGGGACCAATGCGACAACACCTCTCCCAGAGTCGAGCCCAACTCTTGAGGGGTCAGCAAAGACGGGGTCCCCCCTCCAAAATAAATTGAATCCAGATAAAAGTGTCGCTGTGCATAGGAGCGAATTTCGTCTCTTAAAGTCTGAAGATAGAGTTTTCGTCCACCGCTGGCTTCAAGATCCGTGGCAAAATCACAATAGGAACAGCGTGAAGCACAAAACGGCACATGAATATAAAGTCCGATGCCTGCCGATTTCTCATGGATTGAGAAATGGGGGAAATCCCCGCCCAGCTCAAGAGGATCAGTCACAAAAATCTAAAGCGACACCTAGATCCCGGGCTCTTTCCTGAGCCAAAGGGGTCAAAATAGTTGTCCTCGATAGTCGCAGAACCTCGACTCGATTGCGGTGAAAAACCTCAAGCTCTGAAGCCGATAGAACCTTGCCTTGAAATTCCTCCACATGAGACTGGGCTTGCGTCTTTGCCTCACGCTGGATTTTTTCCAACTTGTCTACAACCTCAATAACGAGCTGTCTGACCAGTTCTTCGGTAATTCGCATATCTACCCAAATCTCTTCAAGGCCTCAGTTATTTAAACACACCGGCCAAAGCCCCGATCGAGATCGCCAATTTATACGTAGTATCCAGAGTTTCCTTGAGACGACCTTTTCTCAGTTTCAAGCGCGTGGGAACCACCAGGGTATCTCCGATCATAAGCCCGCCCCTCAAACCAGCGCCTTTTTGAGATTTAAAGCTACTCACAAAACGCAGTCCAGAGGCCCTTTTTCGTAAGGCCGCCACGGGTACCGCCGACCCATCGGCTCGCAAAATATACATTTTACTTGCATAGGCAGACTCTGTTAAACCTCCTGAACAATTTAAATAATCCTGGATTGAAAAACTTGGATCATAGAGAACCGTAGTTGGAGAATAAACCTGACCCAAAATACTGACCTCCGAGGGAATGGGTGGAACGAGAAAAACATCTCCATCTTCAAGAAAAATATTGCCTTTAGCCTCACGAAACTGATCCAAATTTATAATCCCCGAAAAATCTAAATTGATGCGCCCCTCAATACTGGCTGAGCCAAGGTCCTCCAATACCGTAGAGACTTGTTCAATTCCCTTGAATGTGGCTTCCTGCTCCTTCTCGTCTCCATCTTCCTGAACAGCCTGGGACTGAAGTTTACTCAAGCTTTTTTTCTCACGCTCTACAAATTGATCCCGGGACTTTTTTTGCCTTTGACGAACACTTGCTCTTGTGAAACGGGCTCCTTGCCAAAACCCGTGGCGGGTCAGGCCTCCTGCGCGCTCTAGAATATCAGCCAACCTCTCTCCATACCTAAAGGGATAGGCACCAGGAAACTTCACCAAACCCCTGAGAGTGATCTTACCCTGGGAGCGACGCTGAGGGTTTTCAAAAATGCTGATCACATCCCCATTTGCCAAAGAGTGATTTTGCCTCGCCTTGTTATCCATGGCCTCAGCCACCTGAAAAGACAAAATCTTCATCCCCCTTTGACTTTGACGATGCAGTTCACCTCGCAACATATGCGATTTAGAGTTGAGCTGGGCCTGAAACAGGACATCCTTGATCGTAGTATCTGCACTGAGTTGAAAAACTCCAGGCTTATTGACCGTCCCTATCACCTCTACGCTTGGCTGCTCCTGAACTTCGCCCAGAGAAAAGACCCGCAAACGATCTCCTTTTAAAAGTGAGGTTAAACTTTTTTTTGAAAGCTCATCTCCAAGATGCACCTGAAGCAATTCCTGGTGTGTTAATGCCTCCAAGCCTTTGTTCACCTCAAAAGAGGACTGCTGCTCTAAATAGCGCAGGATCTCAGCTCTGGGGAGATATGTGTCTGGCTTTTGCCCCTGTGAACGATGGACCAATTCAGCCACAGTCATACCCTGCGTCCACTGATAAATCCCAGGCTTGTAGACGTTTCCAGATATCTCTACCTTATTCATAAGAGGATTTTCAGCGGGATGGACAAGAATGATACTGCCGTCTTCTAGTTTTGACTGGGACGCTTTTGCAAGGCTTAGATCTCTAACCCTGGGCCTGCCCGATGCGTCAAAACTTAGAATCTGGATCAGATTGCGATCTGCATCTGCCTCCAGGCCCCCGGCAAAGTCCAAGGCCGCCTGTAAGTTTTCATTCTTTGCAAGCTCAAAAATAGCCTGACGCTTGACCCGTCCGACAACCGCCACGCGCCTCTCAGCCAGTGGGATATGCAAAACATCCCCGGCTTCGAGAAATTCCTCGGACTCCAGGGTTCCCTGCAGTAAAAAGGAATAGAAATCAAAAACTTTTAAAGGCTTGCCCCCGCGAATCAAACGCACTGTACGCAGACTCCCACGATGATTGGGGCCACCGTTGGCCATCAGTAACTGCAAGGGGGTTGAAAGGGCCGAGCCAATAAAGACTCCGGGGACGCGGGCTTCACCGGTCACATAAACCGGGAACTGACGCAATTGCACCAATTCAAAGGAAATTTTCAAATCTCGATAAAAGGGGGAAAGTTTACTGGCAAGATAGGCCTGAAGCTCTTGTTTGCGAATCCCCTGAACCCTGATCTCTCCCGCCAAAGGAAAGCGAATCATACCCCCAGCATTCACCTCCGCCGCTATGACCTGGTCCTGGGTCTGATTCCAGACATGAATACTCAATCGATCTCCAGGACCTAGGGGATACTGGTCTGGAACTTTTCTCTGGCGCAGAGGAATTCGTGAAAGCTCAAGCTGTACCCTCTGAAAAACCTCGCGGCCAAACAACTTTAGTGAATCCAGAGAAAAAGACTTAAATAGCCCAGCCTCTTTGCTTCGCATCAACTCCAGGGTAGGAAATACTTCCTCACGCGACTCCTCCTCAAGAGCCAGGGCCTCCACACGCTGACTCTTCTCTTTGAGCCGCTCAAGGCTGGATTCCTGAATCATTTCCTCACGTAGGTCCTGGTTTTTCTTTAAATCCTCGGACACCTGATCGGAGAGATCCGTCGGGCCGGCAAAAACCAGAGTAGACATCAAAAACGCGAGTACTATCTCAGTCATAACACCATCCCCACCTATTCTTAGAACAGGTATCGGATCCTCAGACCATTGCGGTCAAGCATTGTACGCATGAAAAATACTCTCGGCAGGACTCGAACCTGCGACCCCTTGTTTAGGAAACAAGTGCTCTATCCAGCTGAGCTACGAAAGCACGAAAGCACGAAAGCACGAAAGACGCATTCTAGTCCCAGCCCGAAACCCTGTCAATTTCAAATGACAGGAGACAGGAGACAGGAGACAGGAGACAGGAGACAGGAGAGGATAAATTTCTGAGCTGCGCTGTCAAGCCTTAATGCTCAAAATCTTAAATTCTTG